>CAZIYK010000064.1:0-8532 GCA_964543445.1 uncultured Flavobacteriales bacterium | reverse complement strand
AAAATCTGACCAGCAACTTTTGCCTGACCAACCATTTTTGGCACTCCTATAACTTTTATCTTTTTATCTTCTGAAAAATGGTCTTGAATCCAATTAAAATCATTTTTCTCGAAATACTTCCATTTTCTTCGATGGTCTCGTAAAAAAACACCCGCTTCCTGAATATCATTTTCTACATAATATTTATCTGCATCCCAGTAAATTTGAGCTCTGCCACTTTCGAGCAACGTAGTTATTATACTCTCTTCTGCCTTATTGATAGCATTAAATCCTACTAAATGGAACTTCTTGTCTTGAGGTAAATCTTTCAGAAAATCATTTATTTTCTCGCTAGCAACTCTAAAAGCCATTCCTTGATAAGCCAAACCTTCGGCACTAAGTTTTTTTCTCAGCTCGTTGTAATAAATTTCTAATCTATCCCAAAATCTCAAGAATTGTTTTATCAACTTGGTAGGCTCTTCGGGTGTCCAACTTTCTATTCTTTTTGCTGCTCTAAGATTAGAGAATAATTTTTCGGAACTAACTAAATATCTGTCTATTTCATTAAAATCGTAAAGAGCCATGGTTGCCCATTTGCTAAACTGATCAAATGTATCGTGAGTAGTTTCTATGTTGTTTTTTAGGTAAACATCGTAAAAACTAAAAATAAGTTGAATATTGTCAATGATTTTCAGATCACTAATTTCGGCTACTAAATCTTCAATAGTATAGATTGTTGGCCCCCATGTAGAATATGTAATCTGACGTAAAAGCTCATCTCTAAAAAATACACCTGCCCTCTTTGATGGTAAAATTATTATCTGATTTTCTACCTTCTCATCAGAATCAATAATACTCTTTACTACTTGAGAAATAAACGTTTGCATATTCTGTATCAATTATATTTAAGATTTTAAATATAGTGTAATAAAATGCAACTTTATACTCTTCAAAATCAATTTTAAGCCTGTGAATTTTAGCTATAAAATAAAAATAAAGTGTATATTTGCACTAGTTAAGTCGAGAAAGATACATCCCTATTTTTTAGAGGGATTTTTTTTTCGACTATTTTTATTATTTAAAAACTAAGTGAATTATGTCACAAATATCATATTATACAGAACAAGGATTACAAGATTTAAAAGACGAATTACATCGTTTAAAATCTGTAGAAAGACCTAAAATTACAGGTCAGATTGCTGAAGCAAGAGACAAAGGAGATTTATCGGAAAATGCTGAATACGATGCTGCGAAAGAGGCTCAAGGAATGTTAGAAATGCAAATTTCTAAATTAGAAGAGATACTTTCTACTGCAAGAGTAATTGATGAATCGCAATTAGACACATCAAAAGTATTGATTTTATCAACTGTTAAGATTAAGAATCTAGCTAATGGCGCTACAATGACTTATACTCTTGTAGCCGAAAATGAAGCTGATTTAAAAACAGGTAAGATTTCAGTAAACTCACCTATCGCTAAAGGATTGTTAGGAAAAGAAGTAGGCGACAAAGCCGAAATAAAAGTACCTAATGGAACTATAGAATTCGAAATAATTGAAATTTCAAGATAGATAAAACAACTTCTATATTCTAAAAACTCCTCAATATTGAGGAGTTTTTTTATTTTTACATAAATCATAAAATTAAACCGATATGGCATCTATTTTCACAAAAATAATTAATGGAGAAATTCCTTCATACAAAGTAGCAGAAGACGAAAACAACTATGCTTTTTTAGATATTTTTCCAACTTCAAAAGGACATACTTTAGTTATCCCAAAACACGAAGTTGACAATCTATTTGACTTACCTGAAGAAGAATATCTTGATTTACAAAGATTTGCTCGTAAGGTGGCTAAAGCTATCGAAAAAACAATTCCGTGCAACAGAGTTGGAGTTACCGTTATAGGATTGGATGTGCCTCATGCTCACATCCACTTAATTCCTATAAATAAACTATCTGATATAAGTTTCGAGAAGGAAAAATTAAAATTTACACCCGAAGAATTTCAACAAATTGCAAAAGATATTTCTGCGAATTTTTAGGCTATTCGTGGCTTTTTCGACATTGTTTTTCTTAGTCTGATTGCAATTGTTGTACCCTTATCTATTTCGGATTGTAGAACAAATATCTTACCATAATGATATTGCTCTACAATCCTTTTTGCTAGAGATAATCCTAACCCCCAACCACGTTTCTTTGTGGTAAAGCCAGGCTCAAAAATTGTATTAAACTGAGCTTTCGAAATACCTTTACCTGTATCTTGTACTTCTATTTGTACATTATTTTTCATTTCAATCAGCCTTACGGTAATATTACCTTTACCTTGCATGGCATCAATAGAATTCTTTATCAAGTTTTCTAAAACCCAGCTCAAAAGTTGCTCATTAAAAGGGATTTCCAATCCTTCTTTTACTTCAGATTCAAATGTAAAATGTGTACGTTTTGACGATCTAGATTTAAGATACAGATATGATTTTTCTGTTACCTCTAAAATGTTTCCATATTTCAACTCTGGTACAGACCCGATTTTCGAGAAACGTTCGGCAATAGTTTTTAATCTATCTATATCTCTCTCTATCTCTACTATCGGAGTTTGATCTATATCCTCAAACTTCAAAAGCTCTGTCCATCCCATTAACGATGACAAAGGAGTACCTATTTGGTGTGCTGTTTCTTTTGCCATTGCTGCCCATAGCAAACTCTGTTCGGAGTTTTTTGTAGATTTAAAAGCCCACAAAGTCAATGCTCCAAAAAAGCTTAGCATCAATAACATTCCTATAGGATAATACTCTAATTGATTAAGAATATTAGAGTTCTTGTAATAAACATATTCTCTACGAAGATCGGGGTATTCAATTACTATGGGAGCGTGCTCTTCTTTCATCTCCTCAAGAATCTTATGCAAATGCAAAGAATCTCCCTGAAATCTATTAGGTATATTTCTAAAGCTTTTTATATTCCCATTCTCATCAGTATTAATAATAGGAATCGTTACGTTTTTGGTTATTACTTCAAGAGGGAAAGACATATCTACATCCATATCGCTAAGGATGGTAACCTGTTTCATGGCTGCCGACCAAATCTCCATTTTAAGATGCTCCTCCTCCTTGAATTTTACAACAAATCTATTGGTGAAAAATAAAATCAGACCAACTATCACGAAAGCGAAAGTTAGCCCTACCCATTTCCCAATACTTTTTGTTGTGTAAATATTCATATACCAAAGTTCAGTTATAACAAATTTAAAAGTTATTTGCTAAGATTCAACAAAAGCATTGATTATTAAATTGGAATTCTATTGCAGGTTTAGTCTAGCGTTTTTTATATCCTTTAACTGCAACAAAACCTACAATTTAATTAAGCATTTGACTTCTCATTAGAAGTTGTATTCTCTACAACTATATTGGATGATTTAAGAGCATCGTTAAACAAATCAAGTAGCATTTCGTTATTTAACTTACTTCCGTAAACTATATTGGTCAATACTATTATTGTCCTATCAGAATCTAAATCTCTTACAAATATAGACTTAAACCCACGCCACCATCCGTGGTGATAAACAACCTTATCTCCTTTATAAGATTCCAACCTCCAACCTAGTCCGTATGGTTTTCTAAAATGTTTAGACCTGTTTGTATAAGCATCAACCTTTGTAGAATCGGAAAGTAAAACACCATTACGAAGAGCTCTATCGAATTTGTACAAATCGCCAACCGAAGAATACAAACCTTTATCGCCATGCACTCCATCTAGGAAGAATAGCGAATATGGTCGTCTTTTAGTTTTATATCCTGTAGCTACTTCGTACTTTTCTAAGTTCTCGAGAGTTAATAAGAATGAGTGTTCCATCTTCAATGGATCAAAAATTTTATCTTTCAGAAAATCACCAAAACTCTTACCCGATATTCTTTCAATTATGGTAGCTAGTAATTCGTAGTTTGTGTTATTATAGAAATATCTTCTATTAGGACTGTAATAGATTGCAGGTTTATGCTCAATCATCATCCTTAATACATCATCATTGGTCATTAACGAATCTTGATTACTCCAATATTTTTCTGACCAATAAACATAATTACCTAATCCACTTCTATGAGATAACAATTGTTCTATTGTAATTCCTTTGTAAGGAAAACTCGGTAGAAATTTCTGAACAGAATCATTTAACGCAAGTTTACCCTCGTCTTTCAGCATAAGAACTGCGGTAGCTGTAACAGTTTTTGAAACCGAGGCTAATTGAAAACTTGTATTTAAAGTTAGAGAATCTCTTTTTCTGAAATTTGCGTAGCCATAAGCTTTCTGAAAAACAGTATTTCCATCAGCAAAAAGTATAACTCCATTAAATCTTCCTATCTTATTTCTATATGCAAAAAACTTATCTATCACGGAAGAAACATTATCGTCAAATTCCAAAATAGGTTCTTGCACAATATCCTCTGCCCCTTTGTCCTCTGCCATTGCATCTACCTGATTATTAGTGGATGCGTTAGGGTCGCAAGAATAACTTCCCAATAAAAATAAGAGTATAAAAAATATATATTTTTTCAACTTTTGTATTCTATTTATGAACTGCAATATTAATACTTTAAGAAAATATAACTTAAAAAAAATGACTTTATTACATTCGTTACTAATATTGCTATTCTATTTTCTAAAATTGATTACTTTTGCGGCCATATAAAAACAAATATATATTTTAGACTAACAGACTAAGAAACAAAACATATGTTATCAAAAATAATTAGAATTGCATTATCTGTATTAGCATTTGCCTACGGTATTTTCCTTATCACAGATTCATACGTTGGGAACGGTATTTTCATAATTTTATTAGGAGGTATTATACTATTTAGTTATTTCAAAAACGAAATGATTCTGATGGCATTTTGGTACCTTAGAAAACAAAATTTCGAAAAAGCTGATAAATTTTTAGGATATATAAAACACCCTGATACAAGTTTAACAAAATCTCAACGAGCATATTACTACTACCTAAAAGGTCTTATCTATTCGCAACAACAAACAGGTAAGTCTATGACTAATGCAGAAAAAAGTTTCAAAAAAGCATTAGAGATTGGTCTTAATATGGATCATGACAAAGCAATGGCAAACCTTCAGTTATCAGCATTAGTAATGGCTAAAGCTAGAAAACAAGAAGCTCAAAGATATTTGACTGCAGCTAAGAAATTGGATAAACAAAAAATGCTTACCGATCAGATAAAACAACTTCAGGCACAATTAAAAATGCCTATTCAAAGAAATATGGACCATTTTAGAATGGGTGGCGCAACAAGACGAAGATAATTACCAATATAATATTACTATACATAGGTGAGTGTCTTTTCTTTTAGATACTCACCTTTTTACTAACTCTACAACATGAACGAAACTCTTATCTTTTTTTTAGCATCTTTCTCGGGACTCTTTGCGATAATGAATCCCATAGCTATGACTCCTTTTTTCATTACTCTTACTAAAGATGCAGACGATGACACAAAAAAGGCTGTTGCGTTTAAAGCTACCTTAATTGCTTTTATCATCGTTACGGTATTTGTTATTTCAGGGTCTTACTTATTTAGATTCTTTGGTATTACTATTCCTAGTTTTAAAATATTTGGTGGGTTTGTAATTGGATTAGTAGCCCTAGATATGATTAACTCTAAAAAACCTTCTACAAAAAACACTAAAATAGCCCTTAAAGATTTCGATATCGGACAAGCAATATCTCCGCTTGCAACACCTATTCTTGCAGGTCCGGGTACTATTGTTACGGCAATGAATTATGTTCATGCCGATAATCACATTACAATCCTAACTACAATTATATCTTTTGGAGTTGTTACCCTAATGACTTATGCTGCATTTCGTTTTAGCGAGGTTCTTACTAGAAAACTAGGTCAGAATGTTATACAAGTAATCTCTAAAGTTATGGGTTTAATTATTGGAGTGATTGGTGTAGATATGATAATTTCGGGTATAAAATTGGCTTTCAATATTTAATGTTTTCAGTGCCAAATTCCAGCTTTACACTAAAGTTTTGCTGCTAAATTTAAGTAAACAATAATTTTGTAGGGTCTTCGCTAATTGCTCAGACGCTACAAAATTTGTTCACTAAAAAATTTAGCTATCAAAAGCTACCGTTTCAATCTGGGGCAGGACTAATCGCTACTTTCTATTCTTATTAAGAATCTCAATAAAATTATTCAAACTTGGATTATGATTGTTTGGGTTGCGAATAACTCTTAATGTAGTACGCTGCTTAATTTTGCTTAGTTCTATAAATTTAACATCCATATCATATCCCAATTTCAGAGGCGTAGGAATTATAGAAACTCCAAAGTTCTTTTCTACCATCCTAAAAATAGAATTTGCATTTACTGAGTTGTGCGATACCTTGGGTTTAAATCCATATTCATCAAAAATACTCATGATAATTTCGTAGTAAGACACACTGTACGATTCATCGAAAAGAATAAAAGGCATATCCTGAAATTGTTTTAAACTCTCAAAATTACCCTCATCTATATCGTGATTCTTTGGCAGCACCAACGAAAAAGTATCTTCATACTTTGCTACCTCCTCTAATCCTGATGGAATATTGCTATACCTTACAAACCCCAAATCAATATCGTTATTCAACAAAGCAAGCAACTGCTTGTTGTTATCCATTTCGTCTAGATTAAAAGTTACTTTCGGGTATTTCTTACTGAACTCCATCATCATATTTGGTATAATTTCGTGCATTGCCGAACCTACATACCCAAATCTCAAATTACCTTCTACTCCACCATCTAAAAGCTTTGCCCTCCTATAAATATTTTCTAGATTTTTTAAGTTCAAAGAAATTTCTGTTTTCATAAACTCACCTGCCTTTGTGAGTACAACCTTTCTGTTGTGTCTCTCAAAAAGTTTAACCCCTAGCTCGTCCTCCATCTGTTTTATCTGACGACTCAAACCAGGTTGCGAAACATAAAGTTTCTCTGCTGCCCTACGGAAATGTAATTCGTCGGCCACTGCCAAAAAATATCGAAGATGTCGTAACTCTATTTGATTACTCATAGTTATCAATTAACGTGAAATATGATATTGGTAAGTATCAAAAGTAGTTATATTTTTGCGTTGAACAAAAAATAAGACAACATGTTTAAGTACGGAATAGATCAACTATCGGTAGATAAAGTTATAGCAATAGCTAAGGGAGAATTGAAAGCTACATTAACTGATGAAGCAATTTCAAAAGTTAACGAATGTAGACGCAAAGTTGAAGTTATGGCAAATGGCTCTAGAGCTGTTTATGGAGTAAATACAGGTTTCGGACCTTTGTGTGATGTACAAATCACGCCAGAAGAAACTAGTCAACTTCAAGAGAATTTATTGATTACTCACGCTGTTGGAGTTGGAAATCCTATTGACAAGCAATTGTCAAAAATAATGATGATTACAAAGGTTCACGCTTTGTGTCAAGGTTTTTCTGGAGTTAGATTAGAATTGATAGAGCGTATTATATATTTTATAGAAAACGATTTATTACCAGTTGTTCCTGAGCAAGGATCTGTTGGAGCATCAGGAGATTTAGCACCACTTTCTCACTTATTCTTACCTATTTTAGGAGAAGGAGAATTTTGGGATGGCGACAAAACTGTAGATGCAAAAACTGTTTTAGCTAAACACAACTTAGAACCTCTAAAACTTGCTGCAAAAGAAGGATTAGGATTAATCAATGGTACTCAATTTATTTTAGCTCACACAATTGTTGGACTAAAGAAAATGGAATACTTATTAGACTTAGCTGACCTTTCGGGAGCAATGAGTTTAGAAGGATACAAAGGAAGTGAATCTCCATTTAAACCAGAATTACACACTATACGCCCATTCAAAGGTACTCAACACGTTGCCGAAAGAATGAGAATGTTAGTAGCAGGATCAGAAAACATTGCTTCTCACCTAACATGTGAGAGAGTTCAAGACCCTTATTCATTACGTTGTATTCCGCAAGTACACGGAGCATCTCGCAATGCATATTACCACTTAAAAGAATTGGCTACAATAGAAATGAATTCTGTTACTGATAATCCAATTATCCTTAGCGAAACAGAAGCTATTTCTGGAGGTAACTTCCACGGACAACCATTAGCTATGGCTATTGATTACTGTGCATTAGCAGCTTCTGAACTAGGAAATATTTCTGATAGAAGATGTTACTTATTACTAGAAGGTAAATTCGGATTACCTCGTTTACTTACCGAAGCAGGTGGTTTGAACTCTGGATTTATGATTCCTCAGTACACAACTGCAGCATTAGTAACTGAGAACAAATCTTTGTGTTTCCCTCCATCAGCAGATAGTGTACCTACTTCTTTAGGACAAGAAGACCACGTATCAATGGGAAGTATTTCTAGTCGTAAGTTCAACCAAATTTTAGGAAACATCGAGAAAATTTTAGCTATAGAATTGATGTATGCTGCTCAATCTTTAGAATTCCGCAGACCTCTAAAATTCTCTCCTATAGTTGAAGAAAACTATGCAATTATTCGTGAGAAAGTTGACAAG
>CAZIYK010000063.1:0-8539 GCA_964543445.1 uncultured Flavobacteriales bacterium | reverse complement strand
GGGAGTTAGGGTTATTAGGAATGATGGTTGATCCCAAATATGGAGGAGGAGGGATGGATACCGTTTCTTATATTTTGGCAATGGAAGAAATTGCAAAAATAGATGCTTCTGCTGCTGTAATTATGAGTGTAAACAACTCATTAGTTTGTTGGGGACTTGAAGAATATGGAACTGAAGAACAGAAACAAAAATATTTAACAAGATTAGCTACGGGAGAAGTTATTGGTGCTTTTGCTCTTTCTGAACCAGAGGCAGGGTCGGATGCTACAAAGCAAAGAACTACGGCTGTTGAAGATGGAGATTATTACATCCTTAATGGAACAAAAAACTGGATAACCAATGGAGGTACAGCATCTATTTACATAGTTATTGCTCATACTCATCCTGAAAAAGGTAGTCATGGAATTAATGCTTTCATTGTAGAAAGAGATTCTCCTGGTTTTGTAATTGGACCAAAGGAAAATAAAATGGGTATTAGAGGTTCTGATACGCATTCTCTGATGTTTACTGATGTTAAGGTACCAAAGGAAAATCGTATTGGTGAGGACGGATTCGGATTTTCGTATGCAATGAAAGTACTTGCAGGTGGAAGAATTGGAATTGCGGCTCAAGCTTTGGGAATAGCATCTGGAGCTTATCAATTAGCCCTAAAATATTCTAAAGAAAGAAGAGCTTTTGGGAAAGAAATTTCACGTCATCAGGCTATTGCATTCAAACTTGCCGACATGGCAACAGAAATTGATGCTGCAAGATTGCTCTGTTTTAAGGCTGCTTGGGATAAGGACGAAGGTAAAAACTACGATATATCTGGAGCAATGGCAAAATCATTCACTGCAACAACAGCGATGCGTGTTACTACCGAAGCGGTTCAAATACATGGAGGATATGGTTATGTAAGAGAATACCATGTAGAAAGAATGATGAGAGATGCAAAAATTACTGAAATTTACGAAGGAACTACGGAGATTCAGAAAATTGTTATTTCAAGAGGAATACTTAAAGATTAATTTACTTTCCTCGTAGAAACCAAAAAGAACGTCGATTATGACGTTCTTTTTGGTTTTATAAATGTTTTATAAAATATCTTACTTCTTCTTGTCTAAATTTTCGTAAATCGAATTATTACTAATAAATTCCGGTACTATTTCTTTCATTTTTGCAACTATATCAAAAGGATCTCCTCCAATTATTGATGTTAGCTTATTTATTAATGCATTTGCTTCCTGATGATCTATATTTCTAATTTTAGCAATCATAATTTTAGGATGGTGCGTAGGCATTGTACCTTCCTTACTAGCTAATAATTCTTCATAAAGTTTCTCACCTGGCCTTAAGCCTGTAAAGACAATATCAATATCTTTTGGATATTCTAATCCTGAGAGTTTAATCATCTTTTTGGCAACATCAACAATTTTAACAGATTTACCCATGTCGAATATGAAAATCTCTCCTCCATTACCCATTGCTCCAGCCTCAAGTACAAGCTGACAAGCCTCAGGGATTGTCATGAAATATCTTGTGATTCTTTCATGAGTAACGGTAAGAGGTCCTCCTGCTTCTAATTGTTTCTTAAACATTGGAATAACTGAACCATTAGAACCAAGGACATTTCCAAATCTAGTTGTGATAAATTTAGTTGTGTCTTGAGTTTTACTTAATGATTGTATATAAATCTCAGCGATTCTCTTACTTGCTCCCATAACGTTTGTAGGATTCACAGCCTTATCTGTAGAAACCATTACAAACTTCTCTACTCCAAATTCAATAGAGGCATCAGCAATATTTTTAGTTCCTCTAATATTAGTATTTACTGCCTGAGAAGGGTATTCCTCCATAAGAGGCACATGTTTATACGCAGCAGCATGGTAAACAATATTAGGTCTAAACTTCTTGAATATATTGAAAACAAATTCCTTGTGTCTTATATCTCCAATTACAAATTCAAGATCAACAGCAGGATATTTTTTAGCCAATCCAGCACCTATTTCAATTCGTAAATCGTGAAGAGGAGATTCTGCTTGCTCAAACAAAATTAGTTTTGCGGGATATTTAGTGATTAATTGTCTAACAATCTCACTTCCTATCGAACCTGCAGCACCTGTTACAAGTACCACTTTACCTTGAATCTCTTTTTTAGTATTTAATTCATCAAGAACAATTGCTTTACGCTCAAGTAAATCTTCTATGTTTATGTCTTTAATCTGGTTGGAACTAAGCTCACCATTTACCCATTTATCAACAGATGGTATAATTCTCACTTTTAGTCCAAATTCCAAACATTTATCTACAATCTCGTTTTTCTTGTCATTTGGCATTTCGGTTATTGCAAGAATAACCTCATTAATATTATTTTTCTCTATATATGATTTAGTTAATACTTTACTAGGAGATTCAACTTTAGTACCTAGCATATATTTTCCTTGTAATCGTTTATTATCATCTATAAAACACTCAACATGATATTTTACATTTCTATCTCCCACCAAAGCATTATGCGTTATTATACCTGCAGAACCTGCTCCATAAATAACTACGTTTGTAGATACACCTTTTTCGCCCTTTGCCAACAAATATACTCCTCTAACCGCCATCCTACTTAATAGGAGCATTGATAAAACTAAAAGAGAATGAATTATAGCTACACTTGTAGGAATGAATTCTGGATGAACACGTTCTAGATTATTGAAAAAATCAATTGATACAACAAATACTATGAAACCAGAAATAATGCTAGCTGAAATTATTCTGACCGCATCATTAACACCTGAATGCCTAATTATTCCTGAATATGATTTTGTTAAAATAAAAAGGACAAAATATACTCCTACAACAAAAATAGTTTGTTCAAGAGAAATATACTTTTCTACTCTACCATAGTCAAACCCAAATCGTATTAGATAAGCAACTTGGAAAGTTATGCCTACAACTATTAAATCAAAAATTAAAACCACCCATCTAGGAAGGAACCAATTTGATATCTTTTTATATAATTTATTAATCATAATCTATTATATTAAATGCTAAAGGGATTATAATGTGTAGTTAATACTGTATTATCAACTGCTAATCTTTTTCTTATTTACCTTTTCTAAATTACTATCTTTTCTGCTTATACTTAAAACAGGAACAATTTGATCTCCTTGTTCTTCTTTTTCTTTTTTAGTTTTAATAAAAAATGGAATGGAAGAAATCAATGACGAAACACTAATCATTAGTAGTAAAAATTTATCTGTTCCAGTATCTTTCATATGAAAAGCTAATAGTATTATTACTAAGTTAGCCAATATCATAATTAATGATATTTTGAAATGTGGTAAGCCCAAATCTTCTAAGCGATGATGTAGGTGATTCCTATCTGCTTTAAAAGGAGATTTTTTATTGAGAATTCTTATTGTAAAAACTCTAAAAGTGTCTAATAATGGAAGTATCAGTATAGAAATTGCAATTACAGGAGCTGTAATCAAGCCTTTACTACCATTCAATAATGTGCCACCATTAAAATTAATATATTCTATTGCCTGAATAGCAACAATAAATCCTATAATCATTGACCCCGTATCACCCATGAAAATTTTATTCTTCTTAGAGAAATTAAACCTCAAGAAAGCTAATAGACTACCTATAAGAGTAAATGATACCAAAGTCATTGATAAATAGCCATTAATATAAAACCAAATACCAAAAACAGATGATGACAATATAGCTGCGGATGCAGACAAACCATCTACTCCATCAATAAGATTGAATGAGTTGATAATTAAAACAATTACAAAAACAGTAATTACAATTGATAACCAATAAGGGATTTCAGAAAAACCAAGAATATCAAACATTTGTGGAATTCTTACATCGGAACCTATAGATACCATTAATGCGGAGGTAATTTGGGCTGCAATTTTTTTATAAGGAGATATCATCAATATATCATCCTTTATCCCAAAAAAGAACAGAATAACCATTGATGCATTTAGTAATGCGAAATCTACATAACTTTCATCAGCATATATGCTAAGAGTTATTATAAATGCTGCAAATATTGAAACACCTCCTAAAGTAGGAACTCTCCCCGTGTGAGAGCTTCTTTCTTCTTCTTCATCAAAGAGGTTCTTCATACGTGCAACCCTTATTATTACAGGGATTGTTACGTATGTAATAAGGAATGATGTAATTAAAAGTAAGAAGATTCTCAACTCAAAAACATCAAATATTTGTGTAATATTTTCCATAATGGAAATGGTTTTCTATTTAGGTACGAATCTAATAAATACGAATATTAAATTCTTGGCAAAGATATACATTTATATTTTTTTGAGGCTTATAAAATATTACTTTGATGTAAGTAATCACCAAAGAATACAAATCAATTTGTTTAATGAATTAAATGACTCTATTTTTGTTTAAAACTCAAAACAAAACATGAACTCAATCATATTAGATAAAATAATAGCTGAAATGCCCAAAGCAGAGCTTCACCTACACATAGAGGGTAGTTTGGAGCCAGAATTGATGTTTGAGTTAGCTAATAGAAACAATATAACTCTTCCGTATGCAAATGTTCAGGAAATAAGAGAAGCATATAAATTTAACAATCTACAAGAGTTTTTAAATATCTATTATCAAGGTGCAAACGTACTAATCACTAAAGAAGATTTTTACGATTTAACATTTGCTTATCTGAAAAAAGCTAGTGGGCAGAACATTAAGCATGTTGAGTTTTTCTTTGATCCGCAAACTCATACAGAGAGAGGAATAGAAATGAAAACTATTTTCGAGGGGATTTACAAGGCTACTTTAGACGCGGAAAAAGAGTTTGGGATTTCATCGTACATAATATTAAGCTTTTTGCGTCATCTTAGCGAGGAAGCTGCTTTTGAAACTTTAGAACAAGCACTTCCTTTTAAAGATAAAATTTGTGCTGTAGGGTTGGATTCTAGCGAACTTGGTAATCCACCAGAAAAGTTTGAAAGAGTTTTTAAGAAGTCGAAAGAACTTGGATTTAAACTAGTTGCTCATGCAGGCGAAGAAGGCCCTTCGGAATATATTTGGTCTGCATTAAAAACATTGAATGTTGATAGAATAGATCACGGGAATAGAAGTTTAGAAGATGAAGAACTTGTTGAGTTTTTGGCTGCAAACAAGGTTGCTCTCACTACTTGTCCGCTTTCAAATTTAGAATTAAAAGTAATTGACAACCTAAAAAATCATCCTATTAAAAAGATGATAGACAAAGGAATTGTTGCTACTATTAATTCTGATGATCCTGCGTATTTTGGCGGATACCTCAACGAAAATTTTATACAAACCGTAAAAGCATTAGATTTGAGTCTTGAAGATTTAAGAACAATTGCTAAAAATTCCTTCGAAGCAAGTTTTCTTCCCGAGGGAAAAAAGAAGTTTTGGGCTAAAGAGGTTGATGAATACTTTAATTCTCTTTAGATTTACTGAGTAACTAAAACAAAAATTATGAGTACTAAATATAGTAAGCTATTCGAAACTCGATGGAGCGATTTCGATGCAAATATGCACATGCGTCACACAGTTTATAACGATTGTGCTGCACAGTTACGACTAGATATACTAGTGCAAAATGGTTTCGACATGAAAACCCTCAGCAAACTCGGACTTGGCCCGGTGTTGCTTCGCGAAGAAACTAAATTCATAAAAGAAGTTCATATAGGCGAAAATTTAACTGTTGATGTAGAGATAATAGGTCTTTCGAAAAGTGGCGATAGGTGGAATATGCTTCATCATATATACAAAAACGGAAATATTCTTGCAGCCATAATTACGGTAGAAGGTGCATGGTTAGACATGAAATTGAGAAAACTTACTCCGCCTCCTCAAGAGCTGAATGATAAATTCTTAGAAAATTATCGTTCCGAAAAGTTTGAATGGATAGAACGAAAAACAAGATAAATTCCAACTGCAGTATTCTTTTAATTGAATGTTGCAGTTTTTTTATGATTATTTTAAACTTTCGTTTAAAACACATTTGTTAGCTTTGCAGCGATGTTGAAGAAAAAATCTATAATTGTATTTTTATCTACTCTGGTATTCATATTTCCGTTGATATACCAGCCTATGCACGTGGTTTTACACCATGGCGAACATCATGAACACAAAGAAGGGCTAAGCACAACTCCTTACAAATGTTTGGCTTACGAATATCAGTTTGCCACATACGATTTGCCAGAGCAATTAATCGTTGAGGTTAACGAAATAGAAATTCACTCTACACAAAATTCTTTCTACAAAGATTTTTCAATCTCTGAGAAAGTTTTTCACACTGCAAGCAGAGCTCCTCCAGCACTTTCTTAAATATTATTTTCTTAAAACTTTATTCATAGGTGAGTAAAGTTAAAATTCATATATACTGAAATCAGTGTATATTCTTTAATACATAAAATATTTAAGTCATGTTGCGAAAAATAATTTTCACATCATTAATTGTATTCATTTTTTCGAATGCATTTAGCCAAACAATAAAAGTAATTGACAAAAAAAACAATGAAAGTATCCCTTTTGCAGAGATATATTTCCCTGAATTGAATAAGGGATTAATTTCTAATCAAGATGGAATATTTGAATTAGAAAATCCTCCTAAGAGAAAAACAGAAATCGTAATAAGCTCGTTAGGTTTTAAAACTCTCACTACTTACGTGGATTTTTCAGTAGAAAAAAATAAGACTTTTGCTTTAGAAGAAAGTCATTTCAAACTTAATGAAGTAGTTATATCGGTGCCTAGAGGTAATTTGCAAAACGAAAATGTAGTAAGTATCAGCACAAGAAAATTAACCAAACTAAAAGAAAAATCGCCAGTTACTCTTGCCGAAGCCATTAGTAATATTCCTGGTGTAGATCAAAATTCTACAGGAACAGGAATTGGGAAACCTGTAATTAGAGGTTTGTCGGGAAGTAGAATTGTTACTTACACACAAGGCATCAGACTAGAAAATCAACAATGGGGATCGGAACACGGGCTTGGCGTTGGCGATGTAGGTATTGGCGGAGTGGAAGTAATAAAAGGTCCTGCATCACTCCTATACGGAGCTGACGCCTTAGGAGGTGTACTATTTTTCAATGATGAAAAATATGCAAACAACAACAGTGTTGAAACTTTTGCCGAAAGTAAATTTTTATCAAACGGACTTGCTAGCTATAATAACGTTGGGTTTAAAATAAGTAAGCACAAGTTTAGTTTTAATGCTTTTGGAGCATACAATTCTAGTGCAGATTACAGTATTCCTGGAAACAAAAATGTTTACAATACAAGATTTGACGAGAAGAATTTCAAAGCTTCTCTTGGCTATTCTACTGATATTTGGGTAACTAATTTGAGATACAGTTATTTGGTTAATAATTTCGGAATTACCGAAGAGGATTCGCTTTATACTAGTAAGACTGAAAGAAATTTTGAATTGCCTTTTCAAACAATTGTCAACAATAACTTGAGTTTCGAAAATACTTTTTTCATAAACAACTCTAGAATTAACCTTGTTTTAGGTCATACCTCAAACAACAGAAAGGAGTTTGAAGAACATAAAGAAACTCCAGGTTTGAATATGATACTTCGAACATCAACATACAACCTAAAATGGTATTCAGATACATACAATAATATGTGGTCTTTTGTAGCAGGATCGCAAGGAATGTATCAAACAAACACAAACAAAGGAGAAGAGGTATTGATTCCTAATGCGACTACTAAAGACATAGGAGCTTTTGTTATGGCTAATTTCAAACTTAACAACCTTTCTATGCAAGGAGGAGTTAGAGTAGATCAAAGAACTATTGATGCTGAAAAATTCATGGATGGATCGACTGTTGTTTTTCCTGATTTCAACAACAACTATGTGGGATACAATTATTCTTTAGGTGGTGCTTATACTCACGAAAAATCAACTTTTAGACTAAATGTTTCTAGTGGTTTTAGAGCTCCTAACACAACTGAATTATTGGCGAATGGTGTTCATGAAGGGTCTAATCAATACCTAGTGGGAAATAAAGACTTGATTAGCGAAAATGCAAATCAGATTGATTTTGAATACGATTATACTTGTCAGCATTTTCATTTTTCGATAAATCCTTTTGTAAATAAGATAAACAATTACATCTATTTAGATCCAACAAATAGGGTTGTTGATAACACTGATGTTTATGAATACAAACAGACTGATGCAATACTTTACGGTGGAGAGATAGGATTCCATTACCATCCTCACTCTGTACATTGGCTACATATTAGTAGTGATTTTTCTACTGTTTTTGCTGAAGAAATTGACGGTACACCATTACCTCTAATTCCTCAAAACAGATTAAACACTACAATTAGAGCAGAGTTTAAGCAAAATAGAAAATTCAGTTTGAAAAATGTATTTGTACAAAATACCTATAAATTTGAGCAAAATAGAGTTGGGCTTTTCGAGACAGAAACACCATCGTACAGTTTGATTAATGTTGGAGCTAAATTTAAGTTGGCAAGTAAGAATCTACCACTACAAATAACTACTGGGGTTAAAAATTTATTCGATACAAAATA
>CAZIYK010000062.1:0-8555 GCA_964543445.1 uncultured Flavobacteriales bacterium | reverse complement strand
TGAAAAGATTAAAACTTATGAGGTTTAATCATTTTTTCAGGTCTTAATATATCGTCTAATTTTTCTTTAGTTAGAAGTTTGTGCTCAAGTACCAAATCGTAAACACCTTTTCCTGTTTCTAAAGCTTCTTTTGCAATTTTAGAACTAGCTTTATATCCAATGTAAGGATTTAGAGCTGTTACAATTCCGATACTATTCTTAACCATATTCATACAAACTTCTTCGTTGGCAGTAATTCCATCGATAGCTTTTGTACGGAAAGTATCCATTGCTTTCTCTAACAATTTGATAGATTCCATTACACTCTGTACAATTACTGGTTCCATTACGTTTAGTTGTAACTGACCAGCTTCGGCAGCAAAGGTAACTGTTAGATCGTTTCCAATAATTTTAAAGCAAACTTGGTTTACTACTTCTGGAATTACAGGGTTTACTTTTCCTGGCATAATAGAAGAGCCTGGTTGCATTTTTGGCAAGTTAATCTCCCCGAATCCTGCTCTAGGTCCTGATGAAAGTAAGCGTAAGTCGTTAGAAATTTTAGATAATTTTACAGCAAGTCTTTTCATTGCTGAAGAGTAGATAACGTAAGATCCTGTGTCAGGAGTAGCTTCTACCAAGTTTTCTGCAAGAATAAACTTCTTATTAACAACATTACTCAATTCACGAGTACATACTTCAGCATAACCAGGAACAGAGTTTATTCCAGTTCCAATAGCTGTAGCACCCATGTTTATTTCCTTAAATAAATCGGCATTTTGTCTAAGTCTTGTTACTTCTTCTTCCAAAGTAGCTGCATATGCCTCAAATTCCTGACCCAAAGTCATAGGTACTGCATCTTGCAATTGAGTACGACCCATTTTTAGAACATGAGCAAACTCTTTTCCTTTGTTTCTGAAAGACTGAATTAAATCCTTGATATGAACAATCATATCTTCGTTCATATCCATAAGTGCAATTTTTATTGCTGTAGGATATGCATCGTTAGTTGATTGTGATAGGTTAACGTGGTCGTTTGGTGTTACGAATTTGTATTCGCCTTTTTTACCTCCCAATATTTCGTTAGCTCTATTTGCAATAACTTCGTTGATGTTCATGTTTGTAGAAGTACCAGCTCCACCTTGAATCATGTCTATAGGAAATTGATCATTGAATTTTCCAGACATTACTTCTTCTCCTGCTTTAACTATTGCATCGCAATAATTATCTTCAAGAATTCCTAATTGATTATTTGCTTTTGCAGCAGCTATTTTTACTGCAGCCAAAGCTTTAATAAAACGAGGGTGAGCAGATAATCTCGACCATGAAATATCAAAATTCTCAAGAGCTCGTTGTGTTTGAACTCCGTAATATGCGTCTTTAGGGATTTCTTTTTCTCCTAATAAATCGCTTTCTATTCTTGTTGACATCTTAGTTGTTGTTTTTTTTAGTTTCGGACAAATGTAATTAAATTCAACTTTCAAATAATAACTTATAGACTAAAATATTGTTGAAAAAATAGTTTTTATTCATTTAAAATAGGTTGGAGGTTTTTAATCGTAATAATTTAGGGTTTGCTTAGGGATATTTGCCCATGTGCTTGTTTCTCAATATTTAATCGCTGAGGATATCAGGATGATTATTGTTTTTATTGATTGAAGAAGAGAAAAAACTCGTGTTCTGTTAACGAAAACAAAACACGAGTTCAATATTTTATCAAAAAAAGTTTTTTAGTAGATAGTGATAATAGATAGAGAATAAGAAATGTTCTTACCTATAGAAGTTTTCTTTGTTAACAAACTCCCCAATGCCGTCTGGCAACAATGGCCCTACATTTTTACCTTCTTTAAGTGCTTTACGTATTTGAGTAGCTGATATTTCCATTAGTGGCACATCTTCAACTAAAATAACATTTTTATGCTTAGATAATTCTGATTTACCTGAATTAGGACGTGGGTAAACAAATATCTTGTGATTTTCGATTATGTTTTGATAATTTTTCCACTTATGAAAGTTATCTAAATTATCTCCTCCCATGATTAATGAAAACTCATGTTGGGGATATTTTTCTTCTAAAACTGCTAATGTTTTATATGTGTAATTAGGTTGAGACAAATGAAATTCTACATCGGTAGCTCTAAGCTTTGGATAATTGTATATCGCTCTGTTTACTAAATCTAAACGATGATAATCATTGAGAAGTGTACTTTTTTTCTTGAAAGGATTGTGAGGTGTAACAACAAACCACACCTGATCTAATTCGCTATATTCCACCAAATGATTGGCAATAATCATATGACCAACGTGAATTGGATTGAATGTTCCGAAATACAAACCTATCAACATATGCTACTTAGCTAAAAATTCACTTACAATCTTAGCTGCTTCGTCTTGAGCAACTTCTAAAACATCGTTATACAAAATATAATCAAACTCTTTGGCGTACTTAATTTCTTCCTCTGCTTTTGCAATTCTCATTGCTATCTTTTCAGGAGTTTCTGTTCCACGGCCTTCAAGTCTTTTCTTTAACTCTTCTACACTTGGTGGTTGTACAAAAATAGCTAAGGTATTATCAGGGAACTGTTTCTTTATATTTAATCCTCCAATAACATCAATGTCGAAAATAACGTGTTTGCCAGAATCCCAAATTCTTTGAACTTCGCTTTTTAATGTTCCATAGAAATTGTTGGTGTAAACTTCTTCCCATTCTATAAACTCATTATTATCTATTTTTTTCTTGAAATCTTCTAAAGAAATAAAATGATAATCTTTTGTATGCACTTCATTTGGTCGAGGATCTCTTGATGCTGCCGAAATTGAAAACTCAAGACCTAAGTCTCTTGTCAATAAATTCTTTACTATGGTTGTTTTTCCCGATCCTGAAGGTGCCGAAAAAACTATTAATTTGCCTTGTTTTGCCATATTACAGAGTTAGAATAAAAAATTATAGTGCATTTAACACCTGTTCTTTGATTTTTTCTAATTCATCTTTCATCTGCACAACTATACGTTGCATCTGCGAATGATTAGATTTTGAACCTAGTGTGTTTATTTCACGGCCAATTTCCTGAGAAATGAATCCAAGTTTTTTACCTTTTGATTCTCCTCCTTCTAATTCTTCCTTGAAATATTTAAGGTGGTGCTCTAATCTTACTTTTTCTTCGGTAACGTCTAGTTTCTCAAGATAAAAAATCATTTCTTGCTCAAAACGATTTTCATCAACATTAATTTTAAGATCAGCAATATTCTTAGCGATTCTTTCTCTAACGGTAATAATTCGTTCTTCTTCGTATTGAGGAATCTCAGTAAGCAATTGAGCTATATTGTCAATGCGAAGCATTAATTCGTTGTATAACGATTCGCCTTCCTCTTTACGATAGGTAACTAAATTTGCAACTGCTTCTTTTACAAGTGCAGACACTTCTTTCCATTCCTCGTCACTTAATTCTTCGTGTTGAGCTTTTACGGCATCTGGCATTCTTACTGCCATTTTCAAATAGTCTTGTTCTGGAGCATAAGCATAAACTTTCTTCAGACTATTTATATATCCTTCTACTATAGGAGTATTAACCGTATAAGGGGAATCGCTACCTGTAACTTCAGCAAATAAATTAAATTCTACTTTGCCACGTTGCACTGTTTTTGCAAGAATAGTACGGATATCGAGTTCCTTTGATTTGTAAAAAGAGGGAACCCTCACATTCAAGTCTAGCTGTTTACTGTTAAGAGATTTTATTTCTACAGTTAATTTTTTATTTGGAATCTGCTTTACGGCTCTTCCAAATCCAGTCATGGAAAGTATCATATTGCTTTATATTTAGAATGATGCAAATTTAATCAACTTATGTTTATTAGCTAATTTTAAAGAAATTATCAATCTAAAAATTGACTCAAATATTTATACAACTGTAACACTATAAAATACTGATGTTTAAAAAATAAATATTAAATTTACGCAACTAATAAAAAAAAGCAATAAATGTACTTCTTACACTTAGGTAATTAATTTGTATATTTGCTGAAATTTATAAGAAACTATTTTTTAATAATTTATAAAATTGTCATGGGTTACAATATCAAACCAGGAGTAGCAACAGGAGAGGCTGTTCAAGAACTTTTTAAACTAGCAAAAGAAAAAGGATTTGCTATACCAGCTGTAAACGTAATAGGATCAAACTCTATGAATGCTGTAATGGAAACAGCTAGAGACCTAAATTCACCTGTAATTGTACAATTCTCTAATGGAGGAGCTGTATTTAATGCTGGTAAAGGATTATCAAACGAAGGACAAAAAGCTGCTATTTTAGGTGCAGTTTCTGGAGCTCAACACGTTCACAAATTGGCTGAGGCTTACGGAATTCCTGTAATTATGCACACTGACCACGCTGCAAAAAAATTACTTCCTTGGATTGACGGATTACTTGATGCTAGTGAAGCTCACTTTGCTGCAACAGGAAAACCATTATTTTCTTCTCACATGATTGACCTTTCTGAAGAGCCAATCGAAGAAAACATAGCTCTTTGTAAAAAATATCTTGAGCGTATGAGCAAAATGGGTATGACTTTAGAAATAGAATTAGGTATAACTGGAGGTGAAGAAGATGGAGTTGATAACAGCGATGTTGATGAGTCTAAACTTTACACTCAACCAGAAGAAGTAGCTTATGCTTATGAGGAATTATTGAAAGTAAGTCCAAACTTTACTATTGCTGCATCTTTCGGTAATGTACACGGAGTTTACAAGCCAGGTAACGTAAAACTTACTCCAAAAATTCTTGATAATTCACAAAAATTCATCGAGAAAAAATATAACACAGAAGCAAACCCTGTAAACTTTGTTTTCCACGGTGGTTCTGGTTCTTCAATAGAAGATATTAGAGAAGCTATTGGATATGGTGTAATCAAGATGAATATTGATACAGATATGCAATATGCAATGATGACAGGTGTTAGAGATTACTTTGACGAGAAGAAAGATTACATTCAGTCTCAAATAGGTAACCCTGAAGGTCCTGAAGCTCCAAATAAGAAATATTACGATCCACGTGTTTGGTTACGTAAAGGAGAAGAAGCTTTCATGGCAAGATTAAAACAAGCTTTCGAAGACTTAAACGCTGTTAACACACTTTAATCTATCGATTAAATAGACTTATAAAGGTTACTTCATAAATGGGGTAACCTTTTTTTTTATTAGATTAGCAACTTATATCAAAATTATGAAATTGAAAAAATTAAAAACAAAACCAGGATCTCCTTTCCCTATAGGCTCATCAGTAAGAAAGAATGGAGTGAACTTTTCTGTTTTTTCTAAAAATGCTAAATCTATTGAACTACTACTTTTCGATAGAAAAGACGACATAAAACCTTCGTCAATAATAGAACTTAAAGAAGAAAAGAAGAATAAATCATATTTCTATTGGCATATTTATATTGAAGGTTTAAAAGCAGGTCAATATTACGCTTACAGAGTAGATGGAGAATACAATCCATCAAAATCATTTGCTTACGATAAATCTAAAGTTTTGATAGATCCGTATGCAAAAGGAATTTATGCTAGCAACTACAACCGAAAATCAGCAATGGTATTTGGTAAAGATAATCTTCCATACGCTTATAAATCAGTAGTTGTAGCCAAAGGAGAATACGATTGGGAAGGCGATAGGCCTCTAAGAACAGATTTGTCAGACCTTACAATATACGAAATGCACGTTGGAGGATTCACTAAATCTGAAAGCTCAGGAATTGAGTCGAGTAGAAGAGGTACGTATTCCGCAGTAATAGACAAAATACCCTATCTAAAGTCTTTAGGAATAAACGCTATAGAGTTGTTGCCTGTTTATGCTTTTGACGATCAAGATGCACCACAAGGAAAAACTAACTATTGGGGATATTCTCCACTAAACTTCTTCGCAATACACAATGCGTATAGTGTTGATAAAGATCCTATATCTGCAATTAACGAATTTAAAGATATGGTTAAGGCTTTACATAAAGCCGGCATTGAGGTGATACTCGATGTTGTTTACAACCATACATCTGAATCTAATTACGATGGACCGCTACAATGTTTTAGAGGTTTCGAAAATAAAACATATTACATACTTGATGTAATGGATAGGTCCAAATATCAAGACTTTACAGGTTGTGGAAACTCAGTAAATGCCAATCACTCTGTAACTCATAGAATGATAATTGATTCTCTTAAATATTGGGTTGAAGAAATGCATGTGGATGGTTTCCGTTTCGATTTAGCCTCTGTTATGTCGAGAGATGAGAAGGGTGTGCCTGTAGAAAAACCTCCAGTGCTTTGGTCTATTGAGTCAGAACCTACTTTAGCATGTACTAAACTTATTGCCGAAGCTTGGGATGCAACAGGATTGTATCAATTAGGAATTTTCACAGGCGATAAATGGGCTGAGTGGAATGGAAAATACAGAGATGATTTAAGAAGATTTGTAAAAGGCGATAATGGACTAGCATCTACAATTGCATCTAGAATAGTAGGAAGTCCTGATGTTTTCAGAAAAAACTCATATACAGTATCTAAAAGTATACATTTTGTTACTTGTCATGATGGATTCACTTTAAATGATGTGGTATCGTACAACCATAAACATAATTCTGAAAATGGCGAAAATAATATGGATGGTTCCAATGATAACTTCAGTTGGAATTGTGGAGTAGAAGGACATACAAACGATCCTGAAATTGAGAAACTTCGTTTAAAGCAAATAAAGAATTTCTTTGTTATTACTTTATTGTCTCAGGGTACGCCAATGATACTGATGGGGGATGAAGTACGAAGAACTCAGAATGGAAACAATAATGCGTATTGCTTAGACAATCAAGTAAATTGGTTTGATTGGAGTCTAGTTGAAAAGAATAAGGAACTTTTGGAGTTTGTACGTTCTTTAATAAATACTACTCGTGATTTTGAAGTACTAAGGTGTCCAGAAACTTTGAAAATTACTAGCGCCTACAAAGGAGGTCCTTTTATAACTTGGCACGGAACAGAATTACACGAGCCTGATTGGAGTAATGATTCTCATACACTTGGATTTGAATTTCATTTCCCAGATAAAAAAGAAAGAATACTTGTTCTAATGAATATGTTTTGGGATAAACTGAAATTCGAAATACCTGAAGAAATTTATGGTAAATGGAACCTTATGGTTGATACGTCTCAAGGAAATATTAACACTCGTATTATTATTGATAGTGATGAAAAACTTACTATTGGTGGTAGGTCTGTTATGGTTCTAATTGATAAATAAGAATTGAAAATCAAGGCATAAAAAAATCCTTCAGAGATAAATCTGAAGGATTTTTTGTTTTGCACGGGTGGTAAGGATCGAACTCACGACCTTTGGTTTTGGAGACCACTGCTCTACCAGCTGAGCTACACCCGTAATTAGTTTGGCAACGCCAAATGATTGACTTTGCGGGTGCAAAAATACTACGTTTTATTGAATACAACAACAATAAATCCGTCTAAAATTAAAACTATTTTTTAACTCTCTGAAATAATGATGGTTGAGGCTTGAATGACTGCAATATTTATCTTTTAATGCAATAATAAAAGATTATTAACGTTAGATATAAGTATTGACAATTTGCATTTTTACCAGAAAATTTCAGCAGAATGAAAAAACGCAGAAAAGGCACCACAAAATTTCTAATTAGTTATCTGTTAGTGATAATTACACTCTTGTTTTTCGTTTCATCTTGTGGAAGTAATAAAAGGAATAATAAAGAAACATCAGATTATCCTACTTTAAAATTAGAAAAGGTTTCTAGTGATAGTACTGAATATGAAATTATAATTATCGATCCTGGTTACGAAAACTTTTTAGCCACACAAAAACCTATGAATTACTATTCTCAGAGATATTACGAGAATTGGAATCGTTACTACGTGAATGATTGGAACGAGAAAGTTAGAAACTCAATGTATCATACTCCAAAATATCAAAATGTATTTGATACGTACATTGATTATAATTTCCATACAGACTACGGCATAGAAGTAAATTACAAACTGTACTACTATTTTAGATTTGTAGAAAAAAGATACGGAGTAAGATTTAATGTGCCTAGAGCAATACATTATTAATTAGCCACCATCGTTGTAGCTAATTACAGTTTAGGATAGGATTAAAAAAAAGCAATAAAAAACGTGATTTCAATAATCTGAAATCACGTTTTTTGATTCTGTATATTTACCTATTAACAACTGATACAGTCTAATTTAGAGAAATACTTAAAGAAATCTTTCTGATTGTCAAATTCAATGATTTCCTTTCCATCTTTTAATGCTGTGGCTAATGTTTCCTTGCTAGAAAAACTAGAGTATTCCGATAGTTCGTATCCACGTAAAAGAGGTTTGAAACCATAAATATTTCTTAAGTGTTGTAACACGTAAACAATACCATCTGTATGGTAAGCGTATATTTTTCTTTCCTCTATAGTTTTAGGAGCTTCTATTTTCCTCATATTCTAAATTCTAATTTTATTAATTCAAATTCAAAAGTACATTTTTTCAAACCAAATATATTAAGTTGATGTAAACAAAATGTTAA
>CAZIYK010000061.1:0-8602 GCA_964543445.1 uncultured Flavobacteriales bacterium | reverse complement strand
AAAGAAGAAATATTGCAAGGAATACCATCAGAACTTCCTGCACCACATATATATCCTGAAGGGATAAATAGAGCACCAAAAAGAAAAGACATTCTATCAGTAGAAGAAAAACAACTTGCTATACGCAATGCACTTCGTTATTTTCCAAAAGAATGGCACGAAGAGCTTTCTGTTGAATTTGCTCAAGAATTGAAAGATTTTGGTAGAATCTACATGTACCGTTTCAAGCCTAGCTACAAAATGTATGCTAGAGATATTGCAGAATATCCACACAAGTCAATTCAGGCAGCTGCTATAATGTTGATGATACAAAACAACCTCAACCCTGATGTAGCGCAACACCCTGAAGAATTGATTACTTACGGTGGTAACGGTGCTGTTTTCCAAAACTGGGCTCAGTATTTATTAACTCTTCAGTATTTGGCAACAATGACTGATGAGCAAACTTTACACATGTACTCTGGTCACCCTATGGGATTATTCCCTTCTTCAAAAGAATCACCAAGAGTAATTGTAACAAATGGAATGATGATTCCTAACCATTCTAGTCCTGATGATTGGGAAAGATTTAATGCTCTTGGAGTTACTCAATACGGACAAATGACTGCGGGTTCTTTCATGTACATCGGACCTCAAGGAATTGTTCACGGTACTACAATTACGTTGATGAATGCTTTCAGAAAGATTCTTAAAAAAGAAGAGAATCCAAATGGAAAAATATTCTTAACTGCTGGTTTAGGTGGAATGAGTGGAGCTCAGCCTAAAGCAGGAAATATTGCAGGATGTATCTCTGTAGCTGCTGAAGTAAATCCTAAAGCTGCAACAAAACGTTTCGAACAAGGTTGGGTAGATGTGTTGATTGACAACATGGACGACCTACTTGCAAGAGTACGTGAAGCTAAAGAGAAAAATGAAGTTGTTTCTATCGCATACATTGGAAATGTAGTTGATGTTTGGGAGAAATTTGACGAAGAAGACATCTACATACACGTAGGATCAGATCAGACTTCTCTTCATATTCCTTGGACTGGTGGTTACTATCCTGTAGGCATTTCTTACGACGAATCAAACAGAATGTTGAGAGAAGAGCCTGAGCTTTTCAAACAAAAAGTTCAAGAGTCTTTACGTCGTCATGCAGCTGCTGTAAACAAACACACTGCTAAAGGAACTTACTTCTTCGATTACGGAAATGCTTTCTTACTTGAAGCATCTAGAGCGGGTGCAGATGTAATGGCAGAAAACAATATCGATTTCAAATATCCTTCTTATGTTCAAGACATACTAGGACCTATGTGTTTCGACTATGGATTTGGACCTTTCCGTTGGGTGTGTGCTTCTGGAAAACCTGAAGATTTAGATAAAACAGATCAGATTGCAATGGAAGTTTTACAGGAAATTATGGAAAACTCTCCTGAAGAAATTCAACTTCAAATGCAAGACAATATTACTTGGATAAAAGATGCCAAGAAAAACAAAATGGTTGTTGGATCGCAAGCACGTATTCTTTATGCTGATGCCGAAGGTAGAGCAAAAATTGCTGAGGCTTTCAATAACGCAATTGCTGATGGTAAAATTGGACCAGTTGTATTAGGAAGAGATCATCACGATGTAAGTGGTACAGATTCTCCTTACCGTGAGACTTCAAACATCTACGACGGAAGTAAATTTACAGCTGATATGGCAATACACAACGTTATTGGTGATAGTTTCCGTGGAGCTACATGGGTATCTATTCACAACGGTGGCGGCGTAGGCTGGGGAGAAGTTATGAATGGTGGATTTGGTATGTTGCTTGACGGTTCTAGAGAAGCTGATGCTAGATTAAAGAAAATGCTTTTCTTCGATGTTAACAACGGAATTGCTCGTAGAAGTTGGGCTAGAAATGACGAAGCTTTATTCGCTATAAAAAGAGAGATGGACAGAACTCCAAATCTTAAAGTTACTATACCTAACTTGGTTGATGATAAATTGTTGAACGATTTATTTTAACCAAAAATAAATAAAAATATTAGGGTTTGACTTTTCGTAAGTTGAACCCTTTTTTTATGCAAACACATCAGGAATGTGCTATAAAAAAATCCTCTCATTAATCTTACAAAGAAGATTAATGAGAGGACTATAAATTCAATGCCCAAGCATTATTGTATTTCTACATCTTATTTTACTTTGTTCTCAACCCACTTACGTGCATTTACAAAAGCTTCAATCCAAGGTGTAACCTCATCGTTTCTATCATCCTCATATTTTGCCCAGTTCCAAGGGAAGATTGCTCTTTCCAAGTGAGGCATCATAGCTAGGTGACGACCATCATCAGAAGCAATAGCAGCTGTACCGAAGTCAGATCCATTAGGATTTGCAGGATATTCATCGTAAGCATATTTTCCTACAATGTTGTATTTCTCTTCTTCGTAAGGCATAGAGAATTTACCCTCACCGTGAGCTATCCAAATTCCCATTTGCGTATTCGCTAGAGTCTTGAACATTACAGAATCGTTCTGAGGAATATTCATTGTAATAAATCCTGACTCAAATTTATGAGAATCGTTGTGAAGCATCTTTGGCTTTTCTTCGTGGTTTTGATTAATCAATCCCATTTCTACCATAAGCTGACAACCGTTACAAACTCCTAAACTCAAAGTATCTTCACGCTCGTAGAAATTGTCAAGTGCTTGTTTAGCTTTCTCGTTAAACTTAAATGCTCCAGCCCATCCTTTAGCAGAACCAAGAACATCTGAATTAGAGAATCCACCAACAAAAACAATAAAGTTTACATCTTCCAAGTTTTCGCGACCAGCAATAAGGTCAGTCATGTGAACATCTTTAACATCGAAACCAGCTAAATACATTGCATAAGCCATTTCTCTATCACCATTCACACCTTTCTCACGAATAATTGCAGCTTTGATTCCGCTTCTTTCCTTCCTATCAGGATTTAGTCCTAAATCAGCTAATTTACCTGAGAAATTTTCAGGGAAAATATAATGTAATGGTTGCTCTGCATAGTTTGCAAATCTATCAGTTGCTAACTTATCTCCTGATTGTTTTCTATCTAAAAGGAAAGAAGTTTTCATCCACATATCTCTTAGGTAAGGAATGTTGAAATCATCAACAGAATCACCTAAAATAACCTGTAAATCTTCACCTTCTTCTGCTATACCAATTACGTGGTTAGTAACTCCTTTTTCTGTTAAGAATGCAGAAACCTCTTCTCCATTTTCTACCTGAATAATAACTCCTGAATTCTCGGCAAATAACACTTTAATCATGTCTTCCTCGCCAAGAGCAGTTAAATCAACATTAGCAGTAACATTCTTCTCTGGGAAACACATTTCAAGTAGAGTAGTAATCATACCACCTGCTGAAATATCGTGTCCTGCCAATATTTTACCTTCCTGAATTAATTCCTGAATAGCTTTAAATCCAGCAGCGAATTTTTCAGTACTTGTAATTGTTGGAGCATCAGCTCCTAGTTTATTTACAATTTGAGCAAATGACGAACCTCCAAGTTTGAAGTCATCGTTTGCCATATCGATATATATTATTGAATTTCCTTCTTTTAATTTCAGTACTGGCTCAACAACTTTAGTAATATCGTTTACCTCAGCACCTGCCGAAATAATTACTGTACCAGGAGCAAATACTTTTTCATCGCCATATTTCTGAGTCATAGAAAGCGAATCCTTTCCTGTAGGAATATTTATTCCAAGGTCGATAGCAAATTCTGAAACAGCTTTTACAGCTTTGTAAAGTCTAGCATCTTCTCCTTCGTTCTTTGCAGGCCACATCCAGTTTGCACTCAAACTTACACCTTTCAAAGAATCAGTAAGTGGAGCCCAAACAATATTTGTTAAAGCCTCAGCAATAGAATTACGAGAACCTGCAACAGGATCAATCAACGCTGAAACTGGTGAATGACCAATTGATGTAGCTACACCGTATTTTCCACGATAATCCAATGCCATTACACCTACATCATTCAATGGCAACTGAAGACTACCACAAGTTTGTTGCTTAGCTACTTTACCCGTTACCGAACGGTCAACTTTGTTTGTCAACCAATCTTTAGAAGCAACTGCCTCTAACTGAAGAACATTTTCTAAATACTCGTGAAGCTTAGCTTTCTCGTAAGAAACTGCTTCGTATTTAGCTTGTTTTTCGGTATCAGTCATTATTGTTTTAGGAGGATTACCAAACATGTCCTCCATCTGTAAATCAATAGGAGATTCTTTTGTTTTGGAATTCTCAAACTTAAATTGATGATCGTCAGTAGCTTCACCAACAACATACATTGGCGAACGCTCACGCTCTGCTACTTTTTCTAACATAGAAAGATTTTCTTCTTTCATCACCAATCCCATACGCTCTTGCGACTCGTTTCCTACTATTTCTTTATCAGAAAGAGTTGGATCTCCAACAGGAAGTTTGTCAGTATAAATTGTTCCTCCAGTTTCTTCAACCAATTCAGAAAGAGAATTTAAGTGTCCTCCTGCTCCGTGATCGTGAATAGAAACTATTGGATTTTCGTCTGATTCTACCATGGCACGAATTGCATTCATGGCACGTTTTTGCATCTCTGGATTACTACGCTGAATTGCATTCAACTCAATACCACTTTCGTGATGTCCTGTATCAACAGATGACACAGCACTACCTCCCATTCCTATTCGGTAGTTATCTCCTCCAAGAATTACAATTTTATCACCAGCTTCAGGATCACCTTTTAGAGCATCTACATGCTTAGCGAAACCTATACCTCCGGCTAACATTATAACTTTATCGAAACCTAATTTTTTATCATTTTCTTCGTGTTCGAAAGTAAGTAGCGAACCTGTAATTAATGGCTGTCCAAATTTATTTCCAAAATCAGAAGCTCCATTAGATGCTTTTATCAAAATATCCATTGGAGTTTGATACAACCACTTACGCTCTTCCATTCCTTCCTCCCACTGTCTGTCTTTCGCCAAACGAGAATATGAAGTCATATAAACAGCTGTTCCTGCCAATGGCAAAGAACCTTTTCCTCCAGCAAGTCTGTCTCTAATCTCACCTCCTGCACCAGTTGCAGCACCGTTGAAAGGCTCAACCGTTGTAGGGAAGTTGTGAGTTTCTGCTTTTAGAGAAATAACCGATTTAATATTTTTTGTTTCAAAGAAATCTGGTTTATCATGAGAATGTGGAGCAAATTGCTCTATCTCTGGACCTTCAACAAACGAAACATTATCCTTATAAGCCGATACAATTTTGTTAGGATTCTTTTCAGAAGTATTTCTAATCATTCTGAAAAGAGATTCAGGCATCTCCTTACCATCAATAACAAATGTTCCGTTGAAAATCTTATGACGACAATGCTCTGAATTTACTTGAGAGAAACCAAACACTTCAGAATCTGTAAGCTCACGACCTAGTTTCTTAGCTAGATTCTCTAAATAAGCAACCTCATCGTCGTTTAGTGCTAATCCCTCAGTCTTATTGTATTCTGTTATATTTTTAATTCTAACAATTGGCTCTGGATCGTGATCAATTGTATATGTTTCTTGATTCAACCCTTTGTACATTGCCTGCAACATTGGATCGAACTCTGCACTTTCGCTTCCTGCTAAGAAAAACTCCTCTATACGCAAAATGCCATCGATTCCCATATTTTGGGTAATTTCAACGGCATTTGTACTCCAAGGTGTTATCATTTCGCGTCGTGGCCCTATAAAAACGCCTTCTACTTCTTGCGCTTCTATTTTTTCGGCATCTCCGAATAACCATACGAGTTTATCTATATCCTCGTTTTGTAAATCTTTCTCTGAATCAACTACGTAATATTGATTCACTTGTCCTTTGAAAAATAATAACATCTTACGATTTATTTAGCTGTGTTTAACAAGCGGCAAAAGTAACTAATTGTTTTGTTCTATGGAAATCAAAGACATGTAATTACATCATTATTTTGTCAACCTTCCCTCAATTCAAACCACCGAAGTACGTGAGCAGAGTCAAATCAAAACAAGACATTAATCATATCGAAATACGTTAATTATCATTTCTACCTCGAAATGATATTCGTTAATTTGGTACTTGTAAAAATGTAACTAACATTCCATTTTTACATTATTCTCTTTACAAAATTTCCAAAAGAATGAATTTCCCAAACTTCATTCAACTGAACACAGAATCACTTTTAGTTAAGTGGTTCTGTTTCATTTTATAGCTACTCTAAAAAAATAATTTTTTCCAGTTTTTAAGTCTCATAACTCTCAAATTTTCACTAATTTAGACTATAATTCAATTTAAATTGTTGGTTATCAGAATGAGAAAGGACACATTCAATCCTCAACATTTAATGCATCAGACTTTTTTCCTCTCTGATGTTTTTTTTACGTTCAAAATCTTAATCAACAACTTCACTTACACATTAACTTCTTACGGCCCACGAACAAGTAAACTTTTCAAGCCAAATACCGACTTTATGTTTAAAGGATTCATGAACCGTAATCAAAAATTCTTAACACATGAAAGAATATAGCGAAAAAAACATCAAAAACATCGTTCTCATTGGCGGTAGCAAAACAGGGAAAACTACCTTGGCAGAAACTATGGTCTTTGAGGCAGGATTACTCAACCGTCGCGGAACTGTTGAAGAAGGAACAACTGTATCAGATTATCACGATATAGAAAAAGATAGAGGCAACTCTGTTTATGCAACCTCACTTCACACAGAATGGCGCGATTACAAAATTAATATCATTGACACTCCTGGTCTTTCGGATTTTATTGGCGAAACAGTTTCTGCAATGCGCGTTGCCGATACTTGTGTAATGCTGATGAGTGCTCAACATGGATACGAAGTTTCAAACGACAATCTATGGGAATATGTTGATCAGTTTAAGAAGCCAGTAATAATGGCAATTAACCAAATGGATAATGTACAGGCTGACTTTGATTCGGCGTGGGCTAGCATTAAAAGCAAATTTGGTTCTAGAGCTGTATTGATGCAATACCCATACAATAGTGGCAAAAATTTTGATTCTATCATCGACCTACTAAAAATGACCATGTACAAATTTGGTCCTGAAGGTGGTAAACCCGAAAAACTAGCTATACCGGAAGAGGAAATAGAAAGAGCAAATGAGCTTCACAACGAGCTTGTAGAGAAAGCGGCAGAAAACGACGAAGATTTAATGGAGCTTTATTTCGATAAAGGAAATCTGGACGAAGATGAATTGCGAAAAGGTATTAAAATAGGAATGATGAAACACGACCTATTTCCTACCTTCATTATGTCAGCAAAAAACAATATGGGTTCCGGTAGAATGATGGGATTCATAGACAACGTGGCTCCATCTGCTTTAGATGTTGATACTACTCCTACCATTGACGGCGACATTGTTCCAAACGATCCAAATAATAAAACAGCTCTTTTTGTTTTCAAAACTCTTGTAGAACCTTTCTTAGGTAAAGTTAATTTCTTTAAAGTTGAAGAAGGAAACTTAAAAGTTGGCCAGATTTTAGAAAATGCACAAACAAAAACTCTAGAAACAGTAAACAGGATTTTCTTAATTGACGGAAAAGAAAGAAATGAAGTTTCTGAAGTAAAATGCGGAGACATTGCCGCAATGGTAAAATTAAAAGATACTCAAACAAGCCATACATTAAGAGAAAAGGATTCTGATATAGTATTTTCTCCATTAGAATTTCCTGCTCCATTAGTTAGAAAAGCCATAAGAGCTGTAAACGAAGCTGACGAAGAGAAGATGGTTGATGCGCTTAAAGATATACGAGCAGAAGACCCTACCTTAATTTTTGAATACGCAAAAGAACTAAAACAACTACTAGTTCATGGACAAGGAGAATTGCATCTGCACACAGTGTTATGGAAACTAAAGAATACATTTAAAATTGATGCGGAGTATTTCAAACCAAAAATTGCCTACAGAGAAACTATTCAGAAATCGGCAAAAGCAAGCTATAGACATAAAAAACAAAGTGGAGGATCTGGTCAGTTTGGCGAGGTTTATATGGAAATAGAGCCTTACTACGAAGGAATGCCTAAACCTGAAGGGTATAGCCTTAGAGGGAAAGAAGAAGTTGATTTGCCTTGGGGAGGAAAATTGGTTTTCTACAATTGTATAGTTGGAGGAGTTATCGATTCTAGATTTATTCCAGCTATACTGAAAGGTGTAATGGAAAAAATGGAACAAGGACCTATCACCGGTTCCTATGTTAGAGATGTAAGAGTTATGGTCTACGATGGAAAAATGCACCCAGTTGATTCTAACGATATTTCTTTTAAAATTGCAGGAGCACATGCTTTTAAAGAAGCATTCCACAAAGCAAGTCCTAAAATTTTAGAACCTATTCACGAGCTTATAGTAAAAGTTCCAGAAGAACTAATGGGAGATGTAATGACCGACCTTCAAACTCGTAGAGCTATGGTACAGGGGATGGATTCCAAAAATCAGTATTCATTAATTACAGCGAAAATTCCACTTGCTGAAATGTACGACTACTCTACCACTTTGAGATCGCTAACTCAAGGTAGAGCAAGTTTTTCTCATAAGTTCTTAGATTACGAAGCTGTTCCAAAAAACATACAGGAAGAATTGGCTAAAGA
>CAZIYK010000060.1:0-8616 GCA_964543445.1 uncultured Flavobacteriales bacterium | reverse complement strand
GGTTCCCAAACTAGTTTCACATCTACTTTTGCATCAGGAAAATTTGCAACAATTACCTGAGAAATATTCTCCATAATTGTATCTCCCAACGGACATCCTGGCGTAGAAAGTGTCATTACAACTTCTATGTTGTTACCATCAATTTTAAGATCGTATATCAATCCTAAATCAACTACGTTTACATTTACCTCTGGGTCTATTACTGTTTTTAACAGTTCGTATATTTTATCTTCCATATCTATTTATAATTAAAATTCCGCTTTATGTCTTATTATTTTTATCACATTATAATTGTACAACAAAGCTGTTATCACAAAGAAAACTGCTCCAACATACATTGCAGGCGTATAACTTACTAACACTCCCCCTACCAAAGCTAAAAATCCAATAGCAAATGTGAAGTAGTGAATTTCTGCAATTCTTTCGTTGTACAAATCTTTTGGTAATGGTGTTTTTCCTTTTCCCATTTTGCCTCTATATTCAAACAACCACACAATAAAAGGTAGTGTTTTGTATGTTTGGCCAAGTAGCAACGATGTTACAAATCCTAATAAAATACTCAAACCATAAACTAGCACTGTTTGTTGTGATAATTCATATTGGTTTTCGAAAGTAAAAGGTGCAATCGCTGCGAATATAACAGGAAAAATCAATGTTATTATTGCCATAGCTGAATGTTGCATTCCTATGTCTAATATCTTTTTTATTCTATTTCTGTAAGCTTCAACTAAAAAACTAACATAACTAGCAATTCCCAATACTATAATTCCTGCTGAAGCAATTATATATATAGGTGCAAGTTCCATAAAGAATACAGTAGCCAATGCTACTAACCCGATATTTATTACATACAATGAAAAAGATAATTTCTTCTCGTTTAGATTGTGAGTTACCAAAAACATTGGAATCAATCTACTTGAAACTCCAATTATTAAAAGTAAAAACCAACCTATCATTCCGAAATGAGCATGAGCTTTCAGAAATTGTAAATGGTTAATATCTAAATAAGGACTTGTTAATTGAAACACCAAAATTAATCCGAAAACAGCAGTTGTAAAAAACCAAAATATTGATGTAATAATAAATTTTGCTGCTATCAGTTTTCTTTTAGCATTCAATGCACTCCTCATTATATTGTACGAGAACAACGTAATAGACGTAAACATCAACGTTCCTCCAATTTGGAACAATAAAGGCTTGCTGTACAAATTCCAAAATGCAAATACGAAAATTATTATCGACAATGCATAAATGAAAAAGTTAACTCTTGCTAATTTTTCGTTATGCAACTTTACATCTAACACAACAGGTACTAATTGGTACAACGCTCCAAAAATTATCATACTTATCCAACCTAAAGTTGTTAGGTGTACAAGCGACAATAATTTTGGATTGAAATAATGACCAGAAATACTTTCTACATTAAAAAGTATCAGAATTGTTAATACCAAAAACGAAATAGCTCCAAAAACAAAATGCGGTACCACTACACTTGGTGGCGGCGCATTTTTACTTGCAACTCCTACCATTATCTAAAAATTAAAAGTTTTACATCTCCCTCTTCTATCTCGTAAATAAGATATTTAAATCCTCTATCCTCTAATTCAGGGATAAGATATTGAGGAACTTTTTTATGATTTACATAAAGAGCATAACCTTCTTCAAGACTTTCGGCATTAGATAAAGTTTGAAGCATAGGCTCAGGCATCTCTAAACCTCTTACATCAATTTCTACAATTTTATCGCCATAGAAAGCCTTTACTTTTTCGAAAGTATCCTTATTTGCAAAACGAGTTTCCTCGTCTAAATTCATATCTTCTTTCTTATGGAAATATGTTATCACCATTCCATCCTGACTGCTATCTACAAAAGATTCATAACCTTTTTTATTAAGCTTATTAATCAGTGGAACTGGTTCAAAAACATTAATAAGTTTCAATGTATTTCCTTCAGGCAATTTCTTTATTGCATCCATTATTATTACAAAAGGATCATTACCTCCTGCAATTTCGTCTCTCACATCAAGCTCAACAATTGTTGACGGATCTATTTTATTTATATCCATTTTAATAAATTTATTTTGTGTATTAGGTTTTTCTTCTTTTTCTATCTTTTCTGTTTCTACTTCAAATCCTAAAGGTTTAAGAACACGGTAGAAATCTTCTACTTTTGCTCCTCCTACCTTAGCTGCATCAGAAATACTAACTCGTTTTGCCAATATTTTCCTCAACACAGGATTCTTCAATTTCTTGAACATTTTATTTATAGAAATTATTGCATCTATAGATTCTTCATTGTGCTTTATTAAATCTGAAATCCTTGTTTTTTCGTTAATTTTCATAGTTGAGATTTTCATTAACCTTATTTAGATTAATTCTATACTGCAAATATAAAACTTAAAAAATCAATTAAAAGACTTTTTTGTCTTAAATGTTATTTTTTATGATAAAATGATGTATTGTGTATAGATTACTTATTTTTGTCGACATTAAAATTATAAAACATTAAGAATAAAAACATGGAAAAAGGTAACGTATATTTTGGAGACAATGCTTATCAGGAGTTGACAACTTATCTGAAAAACAACACAAACTATAGTAAAATTTTCGTTCTTGTTGACAGTAATACTTCTGAACACTGCTTACCTATTTTTCTACAAAATGTTGGAGTACTTAAAGACTACGAATTAATAGAAATCGAACCAGGAGAGGAAAACAAAAACATACAAACTGTTGTGGGTATTTGGGAGACTCTAACTGATCTTGGTGCTGATAGAAAATCACTACTTATAAATTTGGGTGGAGGTGTACTTACTGATATGGGAGGATTTGTAGCTTCTACATTTAAGCGAGGCATGAAATTTATAAATGTTCCCACTACCCTATTAAGTATGGTTGACGCTTCTACAGGAGGCAAAACAGGAATAGATTTAGGAAATCTAAAAAACCAAATTGGAGTATTTAGTTTACCCGAAATGGTTGTTGTTTCATCTGAATTTCTTTCTACTCTTGAACCAAGACAAATGCGATCTGGCTTGGCCGAGATGATTAAACATGGTCTTATTGCAGATAAAAATCACTGGGAATTACTTAACGATTTAGACAACCTAGATTTAAGTAGTCTTGATACTCTAATAAAACAATCTGTTTCAGTAAAAATAAAAGTTGTAACAGAAGACCCTACAGAACAAGGATTGAGAAAGATTCTTAATTTCGGTCACACAATTGGTCACGCAGTAGAAACTTTCTATATGGATACTGATAAAATGCTTTATCACGGAGAGGCTATTGCTATAGGAATGATTGCCGAAGCATATCTTTCAACTCTTAAAACAGGTTTTGAAATGGAAGATGCTGATAAAATCAAAAAAATAATTTTAGAGTATTTCCCAAAAACAGAAATACCTAAAGAAGATTTCAAACCTATCTTAGAACTAACCAAACACGACAAAAAAAATGTATCGGGAGTAATTAGTTTCAGCCTCTTGGAAAGTATAGGTTCTTGTGCTTACGACTGCTACGCTCTACCGCAAGAAGTTGAAGATGCTTTGAGTTATTATATGGAGGAGTAATTGGAAGTTATCTATTTCACACAAAAAAATCCTAATCAAAAAATGATTAGGATTTTTTTATACTTATTTCTCAGCTTAACCGATTACCCTCTACTAATTAGAGATTTCATAGCATGAGAAAGAATATTAGGATTTTCTTTCAATCTACGAGTTGAATAACCAAACCAATCTTTACCGAAAGGCACATAAACTCTCATTCTATGACCTGCATCGAGTACACGCTTACGTAAAGCAGGAGTTACACCATAAAGCATCTGGAATTCATACCCGTCTTTAGGCATATTGTATTTTTCTATCAACTTAAACGCTCCTTCTACCAAGAATTTATCGTGAGTTGCGATACCTGCATATATTCCATTTTGGAACATGAATTCTAAATCTTTCAAGTAATTCTCATTAATCTCATCAAAATCTTTGAAAGCAACTTCCTCAGGTTCAATATATATTCCTTTACACAATCTGTAATTTGTAGGAGCTTCTTTGGTATGAATATCCATCAAATCTTTTAAATCTTGTAAAGTTCTTCGCATGTAAGCTTGAACAACCAATCCTACATTTGTAGGAAATTCAGCTTTAAGTCTTCTATAAAGTTTTATTTCAAGATCGGTACATGGAGAATCCTCCATATCAATACGAACAAAATTTCCGTATTCGGCAGCTTTTGCAACAACAGCTCTAATATTTTGGTATGCCACTTCTTCATCAAGCAACAAACCAAAAGATGTTGGTTTTACAGAATAATTACCATCAATTTTATTCTTCTCGAATTCTTCAATAACTTTCAAATACTCATCCCTAGTTTCTTCAGCTTGAGACAAATTTGTAATAAATTCACCCAAAACATCAACTGTAATCATTGTGTTTTCAGCATTCAATTCTTTAGAAACTCTAATTGCATCTTCTAATTTAGCACCAGCAATATATTTTTTAGAGAATGACCAAATCAACCTTTTAGGAAAATGTGGCAACAACTCTGCTATCATTTTATTAAACATCGCAATAGTTATATGTGATTATAAATCGTAATTATTTATTATATATAGAGATGCAAATATATAAGATTATTACAATTTTCAATGCAAAACTTAAAATTCGCTACCAAATTACAGATTTAGACATTGCCATATTTTTTACTTTATTTCTTTAACTTAAAAACAATCAGACAATTATAAATTTCTAACAAATCAACACTAAAAAATATCAGCCTACTTTTGCACTTCTCCCAACTTATAAACTATTTCTATTTTTTTTGACCTAGAAATTCCTGCAGGATTAATTCCTAATGAATCTTGAGGAATAGGCATTTTAAGTTTTTTGTAGTAATCTTTCCAAATAGGAAAAAAATCTTTCGAATTTAATGGCTTAAAAGTCATAGGCTCTAACTCGAAAAAAGGAAGTCCATTATTAGCCTCTTTAAAAATATCGTAAATCAATTCTGAACAATAATATTTACCATTGTCGTATATAAACTCATCATCATAATTATAACCTAAATATTTTCTATAACCGCTTAATGCTTTTTTCACTATTGTGTCATACTCCCTCTTTACCCTACCAACCCAAACTTTAGGTTTTCCATCTTTATCAGCACTTCTACTTAAAAAATCACTAATCGGAGTTAGCACCACTCCTTTAGAAATTGCTTCTAAAACTTTTAATTCGCCATTATCATCTACAACAAATCCTATATGTGAAAATTTTGCAGAATCTATTCCCCACGTTACAGCTTCAATCGCATCGCAAGTAGGTCCGCAATCTAAATCTTGAAAAAGAAAATCTCCTTTCTGTACCTGATAATTCTGTTTATCGTTATTTACAACATAAACAAATACTAAAGCTGCAACTATAATTATTAACGAAAAAACTATTCTCTTTTTTATCATCTGAGGGTTATTTTAAACTATTAAAAGCTCTACCTAAATAAGTAATAATATCAGTTGCCGAAAAACTTTCTTGTGATTCTATTCCATCCTCCATAGCTATATCGGCAGCTAAACCATGAATATACACTCCCGTAATTGCAGCATCTTTATTACTCATTCCTTGAGCTAACAACGAGGTAATTATACCTGTAAGTACATCGCCACTTCCTCCTGTTGCAAGAGCAGGATTGCCCGTGCTATTGAAATAGATATTTCCTTGATAATCGAAAATTGCAGTGTGTGCACCTTTTAGAACTAAAACTACTTGATAATTAATCGCAAATTCTGATGCAAGTTTTAGTTTTTCGAAATCATTATTCCATTTACCTACCAAGCGTTCAAACTCTTTGGGGTGCGGAGTAAGTATAGCTCCCTCGGGTAATATCTCTAATAAATCTCTGTGTTTCGAAATTAAATTCAAAGCATCAGCATCTAGCACTAATGGTGTTGAGTTTTGCTCAAAAAAGTGTTTCAATATATCTACAGAACTATTTGCCGTACCCATACCTGGACCTATCCCAATTGCTGAAGGATTTATAACAGAATTCAATTTACTTACATAGTTTTCTTCCTCTACCAAAACCATTGCTTCTGGTACAGCAATCTGCATAATTTGATATCCACTCTTAGGAACTAAAGAAGTTACCAAGCCCGAACCACTTTTTACTGCAGCTCTAGTTGCCATTTGTATTGCCCCCATTTTTCCCAAACTTCCTCCCACCATCAAGCTGTGGCCATAAGTTCCTTTATGTGAAAACTTATCTCGTTTCTTGAAAAATTTAGAAATAGAATCTTTACCAACATAAAAATGACTAGTTTCTACTTCTTTGAAAAAATCGGGATGTAAGAAAATTCTTTTTATAATAAGCTCACCCACAAACTTACCATAATCGGGCAATAACAATGAGAGTTTTGGTGTTTCGAAAGTTAAAGTAAAATCTGCTTTTATAATAGAATCAACATCAAAGTTATGATCGTTTGCAAATAACCCTGATGGCATATCAATAGAAATAACTTCTACATTGCTTCTATTTATTTTTTGAATTAACTCTTTAGTGAAACCATAAGGAGATTTATTTAAGCCCACTCCAAAAATTGCATCTACCACTATTCCACCTTCAATATCGGGAAGAAAATCTCCATCAACTATATGTTTTATCCTAGCTAATTTCTCTAGTCGTTTGTAGTTAGTTGTAAAATCTAAACTGTAATTATTGGAAAATTCAACTACATAAGTTTTAATATTAACAAAACCTTTCTCTAGCAAAAGTCGAGCTATGGCAAGACCATCTCCTCCATTATTTCCTACTCCACAAAAGACCGTTATTGTATCAGTATTTTTAGCATAATTGGCGATAAAATCTACACACGACTTAGCTGCTCTTTCCATTAAATCAATAGAACTAACAGGCTCATTTTCTATTGTGTATTTATCTGCTTCCTTTAATTGATTTGGCGATAATATTTTCATTGATGTATATTTTCTGATACATAAATGTATAAAAAAAGCCATCAAATCACTGAGATTTGATGGCTTGAATAGAAAATAATATTTTCTTATCTCTTATCTACTTTTGTAAAGCATCTAATTCTTTTTTCACTCTCATGAAATCATCTGTTCTATCAAGAGCGTAATAGATGTTTTTCATTGTAGAAAGTAAAGGAACACTTGTTTTATCGTACTTATAAGCACCTTCTAAGTAAGTGATTGCCTCTTTGTAAACACCTTTCTTTTCTTCTTGTAACTCTTTAAGTTTAGCTTGATCTTTCTTTGTCAATTTAATTGGCAACTCAGAAATCTCATCATTAATTTCTTTCTCTCTAGTTAAGATAAGAGCAGCAAGGTTGATGTAAGCATCTGTATATTCTGGTTTAAGCTCAATAGCTTTCAAGTAAGCCTTTTTAGCCTCATCTTTCATACCAAGATCAGCACTTACTACACCAATATTGTAATAAAGAACTTCATTATTTGGATCTTGAGCAATAGCCTCTTGCATTGCATTGATAAATCCTTGTTGATTTCCTTCTTTTAGGTAAGTATTACCAATAGTTAACAATAAATCGTAATCTCCAGGGTATTTTGATTTTCCTTCTTCAAGAACTACTAAAGCTTTGTGATAAAGCTCTTTTTTCTTAACAGAATCTGCTTCATCAAGTTTATCTCCCATGTTTAGATATATACTTCCTACTGTACGGTACATACTTGGCTGTTGATTCTTAGTTGTATAAACATTAGGATCTTTAATTAAACCAAGCTTAATCTGCATATCAAGATCTTTCTGATTAGCAAAATTTGCTTTCTCTCCAGATTCTACATTTGTTCCTTCATACACAGTAGTAATTCCTGTGTAACCCATATCTAATAAATCACCGTAAAGTTTCAACGCTTTGTCGTACTCATTAGCAGATATAGCTACAGAAGCAGCATTGTATAGTAGAGTTGTATCTGCATTTCCTACTAAAGGATTAGCATATACATAATATGCTCCTGCAAATAAATCTGATGATTTACCATAATCTTTTGCATTGTAAGCATCAATAGCATCTTGGTGTAATTTAAGAGCTATATTATGAACTGTTTGAGCTAAATCTTTAGAGTGGTAATCTTTAATATCTTTAGCTTTAGCTCTCTTGTAGTTACCTGTTGCCATTGCAGCATCTAAATCTGCTTGAGATTTGAAGTATTCGTATTCTCCTGTCTCTTTATTTTTAGCAGAATAGTATTTTCCTTTTTCGAAATTTACTAGTTTAGTATATGCATCCGCTGCTTTTATTAAAGCCTCATCGTTTTTATTTTTTTCTCCTATTGCTTTACAAACATTTCCTTTTACAAAAAGGTAATCAGATACTATTTCAGGATCAAAAGAATAACTATTCTCATCGGTAATTTCTATACCTTGTATAATTTCTTTTGCAGCATCAAGATTTCCTTGCTTTAAAGCACTCTCTGCTTTCTCTATTTGTTTTTCTTGTGCAAATGCAGAAACACCTATAACAAGTGCCGCCGCAATACTGATTAATCTTTTATTCATATTATTAAAATTTATTTGTACTCCTTTAATTTTTTTGGCAAAAGTAATATAAATACATCATTAAAACATTGATTTTTAACATATTTATGAT
>CAZIYK010000059.1:0-8654 GCA_964543445.1 uncultured Flavobacteriales bacterium | reverse complement strand
TTTACTACAATCAAATCTGAATCTTTCAATTTTTCGTATTCGTAGTTTAAAACCGAAAATTCTACAACTTCAAAATAAGTACAACAATCAGTGTGATTTTCTTTCATGTTTAGTGTGATTTTCACAGAAATATCTTCACTTAATTCTATGGTGTACGATTTAGGTCCTTCAGTCCAACCTATGCTCGAAATGTCTAAAACGTTTATATTGTTTTCGGTAATTAATTCAGACTTCACATACTTATTGTTTTCATCATAAACACTAACATCTTCTATATTTAGTGTTTTATTGGTAAATAGGTTTTCGCCACTTGTTTTATCTACAAATTCAAATCTAAAAGTAGGAGGAGGGGTGAAGCATTCAGGGCAATCCTTTTCAGTTTTATTACATGAAACTTGTGTTAGTATTACAAGTAAAAGTAGTGTAGCAATCTTTTTCATAGCGGAGTATTGATGTTTGTGGAAATACACCTTTAAATTAAAAAAAAATGAAGACCAACTAACTAGCTGATCTTCATTTTTATTAAAATATATTTTATGAGATGTTACATTCTCTCAGGTACTGTGATTCCAAGTAATTTCATAGATGATGAAATAATATTTGCCGTAAATTTAGATAAATCAACACGGAAAGCTTTTAGAGTTTCATTTTCTGCTTTAAGTATCGATACATTTTGGTAGAAAGAGTTGTAAAGTTTTACCAAGTCGTAACTGTAATTTGCAATCAAAGCAGGAGAATGATTTTTTGCTGCAAGCTGAATTACATTAGGGTAATTCATTAAGTGTTTAATTAATTCTTTTTCCTTTTCGTGAAGTTTCAAATCAGAGTAATCTGCTTTAGCAACATCGCCAGCATTTCTTAAAATAGATTTAATACGTGCGTGTGTGTATTGTATAAAAGGACCTGTGTTACCATTAAAATCAATAGATTCTTTAGGGTCGAAAAGCATACGCTTTTTAGGATCAACTTTTAGCATGAAATATTTAAGAGCTCCAAGTCCAATTATTTTGTAAAGCTTTTCTTTATCCTCTTCGCTATAATCTTCTAGCTTTCCTAATTCTTGCGAAATAGTTCTAGCAGTATCTGTCATTTCAACCATCAAATCATCAGCATCAACAACAGTTCCTTCTCTTGATTTCATTTTACCAGAAGGTAAATCAACCATTCCGTAGCTTAGGTGATAAAGGTTTTTAGCCCAATCGTAACCTAATTTGTCAAGAATTAAGAATAAAACTTTGAAGTGGTAATCTTGTTCGTTTCCAACAGTGTAAATCATCTCTTCAGTTCCAAACTCGTTGAAACGCTCGATAGCTGTTCCTATATCTTGAGTTATGTAAACCGCAGTTCCATCAGAACGAAGAACTATTTTTTCGTCCAATCCTTCATCCGTTAAATCACACCAAACAGAACCATCTTCTTTTTTAAAGAAAACACCTTTTTCTAAACCAGATACTACAACTTCTTTACCTAAAAGGTATGTGTTTGATTCGTAGTAGTTTTTGTCGAAATCAACACCAAGAGCTTTGTAAGTTTCGTTGAAACCAGCATAAACCCATTCGTTCATTGTTTTCCACAATTTCAAAACTTCAGGATCTTTAGCTTCCCAATCTCTTAGCATTTGTTGAGCTTCTTTCAATAAAGGAGCCTCTTTTTCTGCTTCTTTTTTATCCATTCCACCTTCAACAAGTTCAGCTATTTGCTTCTTGTATTCTTGGTCGAATTTCACGTAGTAGTTTCCTACAAGTTTATCTCCTTTCAATCCTGTAGATTCAGGAGTTTCGCCATTACCAAATTTCTGCCAAGCTAGCATCGATTTACAAATGTGTATACCTCTATCGTTTATGATTTGAGTTTTGTAAACCTTACGACCACTTGCTTTAAGAATCTCAGCTACAGAATAACCCAATAAGTTATTGCGAATATGCCCGAGGTGAAGAGGTTTGTTTGTGTTTGGCGATGAATACTCAACCATTGAAGATATAGAGTTTTCAGTAACTTCTACAAATCCAAAGTTATCATCACCTACATTGTTTTCTATAAATGTAATGTATGGTTTCTCTGAGATAACAAGATTCAAAAATCCCTTAACTACATTGAAATCATCAACCTCGTTGAGGTTAGATTTTAGATATTCTCCAATTTCTTCAGCAGTTTGCTCAGGACCTTTTCTAGAAGATCGCAAAAATGGGAAAACTACCAATGTAATATCACCCTCGAAATCTTTTCTAGTAGGTTGAAAGTCTATAGTTTCTACTTCCAAATCGTAAAGAGATTTTAGTGCTTCTTTAGCTCCTATGCTTATATTTTGTTGAATATCCATATCTTAAATTTTTGAAGTTGCAAAATTAGTTTTTTTTTATGATATACTGAAATGTGAAAATATAGAAGAATTTTGTTCTGCTTAGGGGTTACTAGTTACTGGATTCCTGTTAGGTCGTTATTAAAGTTGATTAAACAATTAATTCATTCTCTCATTAGACCATTAGGTCATTGTCTCATTAAACTAAAAACACCCCGCAACAACCGAAGTCATCACGAGGTGAAAAAAAGTCTTAATTCGTCATCTAGACCAAAACATGCCTACAATTAGATAGTTATGCGTCTGCGATGACGATTTCAATATTTTATAATTGTTGGAAGAAATCGTTTCCTTTATCATCAGTAATAATGAATGCTGGGAAATTCTCAATCTTGATTTTTCTCACAGCTTCCATTCCTAATTCAGGGAAATCAATTACTTCTACAGACTTAATATTTTCTTCTGCTAAAATTGCTGCTGGTCCACCGATAGATCCAAGGTAGAATCCACCATATTTCTTACAAGCATCAATCATTTGTTGCGAACGGTTTCCTTTAGCAAGCATAATCATAGATCCGCCAACTTCTTGGAAAGGTGCAACGTAAGGGTCCATACGTCCTGCTGTTGTAGGTCCGAAACTTCCCGAAGGTTTACCCTCTGGAGTTTTTGCTGGTCCTGCGTAGTAAATAGGGTGATTCTTGAAGTACTCAGGCATCTCTTCGCCATTCTTCAACATTTCCATAATACGAGCATGAGCCATATCTCTTGCAACAATCAATGTTCCTCTTAGGTTTAATCTAGTTTTGATAGGATGCTTTGTTAGCTCAGCAAGAACCTCTTTCATTGGTCTATCAAGATCTATCTCTACAGCAGGCTCTAAGTGTGGAGCTTTTGCAGGAAGATACTTAGCAGGATTCTTTTCTAGTTCCTCAAGGAAAATTCCATCCTCTGTAATTTTAGCTTTTATGTTTCTATCGGCACTACACGATACTCCAATTCCTACAGGGTTAGAAGCGGCATGGCGAGGCAAACGAATAACTCTAACATCGTGTGCGAAATATTTACCACCAAACTGAGCTCCAATTCCAGCTTCTTCAGTAATAGTTTTGATTATCTTTTCCCACTCTAAATCGCGGAAAGCTCTACCTCCATCATTTCCTGATGTTGGAAGATTGTCAAGATAACCTGCCGATGCAAGTTTTACAGTTTTAAGGTTTGCTTCTGCAGAAGTTCCACCTACAACCACAGCTAAGTGATAAGGCGGACAAGCTGCTGTACCCAAATCCATTAAAGTTCCTTTTACAAATTCTTTAAGGTTTTCATCGGTAAGTAAGGCCTTAGTTTTTTGGTAAAGGAAAGTTTTGTTAGCAGATCCTCCTCCTTTTGCCATAAATAAGAATTTGTAGGCATTACCTTGAGTAGAATAAATATCTATTTGAGCAGGAAGGTTTGTTCCTGTGTTTTTCTCGTCCATCATTGATAATGGTACAACCTGAGAGAAACGAAGATTCTTTTCTTGGTAAGTGTCAAAAATTCCTTTCGATAAATGTTCGGCATCGTTAAGGCCAGTATATACATCTTCACCTTTTTTACCCATTACAATAGCTGTACCTGTATCTTGGCAACTTGGCAATTCTTCGCCAGCAGCAGTTACAGCATTTTGTATTAAAGTATATGCTACAAATTGATCGTTGCTAGTAGCTTCAGGATCTTCAAGAATATTTACTAGTTTCTGAAGATGTGTTGGTCTTAAAAAGAACGATACATCGCTCATTGCTTCTTTTGCAAGAAGTCTTAATCCTTCAGCATCAACTTTTACGATTTTTCTTCCATCAACTTCGGTTACCGAAACATGGTCTTTGGTAAGAAGTCTGTATTTTGTGTCGTCCTTTTCTATAGGAAATGGCTCTTGATAAACAAAATCACTCATCATTATTGTTTTAATATTATTTACGTTGTTTGTGTTACATTAGATGCACAAGTTAGTCATAATATCATGATGATACATTGTGATTTTTATCAGTATTATTCAATGTTACAGTACTCAAAACAACCCATGTAGCAATTTGTTAAAAAGTCGTGGAAAACAGATTTTGTCACCTATTATTTATTTTTATCTTTACAAATCGACATAAGAATAAAATTACGAACGTAATCGGTGATTTAACTATTTTAGTTTTAGTTAGATAGGCTGATAAAATATATATATAAATGGGTTGCGACGGTTGTACTCAAGGAGTTAATGGTCTGCCCGAAGGTTGTAGAAGCAATGGGATTTGTAGCAGCGATGGCGGTAACAAACTCACTGTTTTCAATTGGTTGTCGGATATGAAAATTCCAACAGACCAAGAGACTTTTGATGTGGTAGAAGTAAGATTCAAAAATTCTAGAAAAGGATTTTATAGAAACGTAAATAACTTAAAATTAAATATAGGAGAGGCTATTGCTGTAGAAGCATCGCCAGGACACGATATAGGAGTTGTTTCTTTGATAGGTGAGCTTGTAAAAGTTCAGATGAAAAAGAAAAATACAAAGCAGGATGATCCTACTTTGTTAAAGGTGTATCGTAAAGCTACACAACGCGATATTGATATTTGGAAAATTGCCCGTGATAGAGAGTGGGATACAATGATGACCTCTCGTAAAATAGCTCTTAGGTTAGGCTTGAAAATGAAGCTTTCTGATATAGAATATCAAGGAGATAATTCTAAAGCAATTTTTTATTACACTGCCGAAGAGAGAGTAGATTTTAGGGTATTGATAAAAGAATTGGCTTCAAGTTTTTCTGTGAGAATTGAGATGAAGCAAATTGGTTTGCGTCAAGAAGCTGCTAGATTAGGAGGTATAGGATCGTGCGGTAGAGAATTGTGTTGTACAACATGGTTAACTGATTTCAGATCGGTAACTACTACAGCTGCTCGTTATCAGCAATTGTCATTGAATCCTCAAAAGTTAGCGGGACAATGCGGAAAACTAAAGTGTTGTTTAAATTTTGAATTAGATTCTTATTTAGATGCTTTAAAGCAGTTCCCATCTACTGAAGTGATGCTTAGAACCGAAAAAGGCCGAGCATTTTTCCAGAAAATGGATATTTTCAGAGGTGTTGTTTGGTATTCTTATCAAGACGAGCCAATGAATTGGATACCTATTCCTGCTGCAAGCGCAAAAGAAATTATTGCCATAAATAAAAGAGGGGAGAAGGTAGAATCGTTAGAAGAGTATGCTGAAGAGGTTGTTGTGGCCCAAAAAGTTGAATTTGTTAGGGTTGTAGGACAAGACGATCTTGATAGATTTGATGTAAAGAAAGAGTCGCCAAAAAGAAGAAGACCTAATAAGAGACGTAGAAAACCTTCAGATAATAAAAGTACTTTATCTCCTAAAAATAAAGATACTCGAGGAGGCAAGAATGTCAAAAGAAATAATAATAGGACAGAATCTGATAGAAGTGTAAAGAGGCAACCATCAAAACAAAACGAGGGTAAGAAGCCAAATAGACCTTTAGAAGGAAATAAGCCAAATAAATCTAATTCTGGTAAGCCTGCATCTAATAAACAAAGGTTTAATAAGAGACGTAGATTTAATAAAAAGCCTAATGACTCTAAAGGAGGTTCTGAAACTAATAAGAAAGAATAAATATATTGATATGAGGTTATTGCTCAGTGCGTTTTCATTATTATTGATTCTTGTTTCGTGCGATGAAAATAGAATTTTCGATGAATACAAAAGTATACCTGATGCTTCTTGGAATAAAGATGACGTAGTTAGATTTGATATAAAACTAGATGATACTTTATCCAAAAATCAAGTTTATATAAAGGTTAGAAATACTGCTGATTATCCTTATAGCAATCTTTATCTGTTTACAAGGGTTGAATTTCCTGATGGCAGAGTGTTGGTTGATACTTTGGAATATCAGATGACCGACGAAGAAGGAATGTGGTTGGGAGATGGTGTTTCTGGAATAAAAGATAATCTGTTGTATTATAAAAAAGATGTTGTTTTTTATGAAAAAGGAGATTATAAATTTAGTGTTCAGCATGGTATGAGAAACGATAATCTCATAGGAATTCATGATGTAGGAATAAGGATAGAAAGAAAATAATTTATTATTTAAGATATATAGTATGGCTAAAACAAAAAAGAAAACTAATTCTTCTAGAAAAGTATTTGTAAAATTAACTATAGTTTTCTGGACAATTTTTTTAGCAGGTGTTTTATTTGTTTTTGGTGTGTTTTATGGAGCATCGGAAGGATGGCTAGGAGAGCTGCCTACATTTGAGCAAATAGAGAATCCCGAAAGTAATTTTGCCACTGAAATAATTTCATCTGATGGAGTTACAATAGGTAAGTTTTACGACGAGAATAGATCACCAGTTAAGTACGAAGATTTATCTCCTTATCTAGTTGATGCATTAATCTCTACCGAGGATGAAAGATTTAGAGAGCATTCAGGTATAGATTTTAAATCTTTGGCAAGAGCTATCTCTACTTTAGGAAAAGGTGGTGGAGGTAGTACAATTACACAACAGTTGGCTAAAATGTTGTTTACAGGTACTGCATCTCGTAGTAAATTTGAAAGAGTAAAACAGAAAATTAAAGAGTGGGTAATTGCAGTCCAACTTGAAAGACAATATACCAAGGATGAAATTCTTACTATGTATTTCAATAAGTTTGATTTCAACTATTTGGCTGTAGGAATTAATTCAGCATCTAAAATTTATTTTAATACTACCCCAAAAGATCTGAAAGTTGAAGAAGCTGCAATGCTTGTAGGAATGTGTAAAAACCCTTCGTTATTTAATCCTCGACGTAGGGAAGAGATGACTACAGAAAGGAGAAATACTGTGTTTCTTCAGATGCAACGAAATGGAAAACTTACTCAAAGCGAAGTAGATTCATTATCTGCTTTACCTATTAAGTTGGATTTCAAACCAGAAAGTCACACTAGAGGTATTGCAACTTATTTTAGGGAATATTTGCGTGGGTATATGAAAGATTGGGTGAAAACACATCCTAAGCCAGATGGAACTCAGTATAATATCTACAGAGATGGATTAAAGATTTACACTACGATAGATTCTCGTATGCAAAAGTATGCTGAGGAAGCTGTGCATGAACATCTATCTAACTTACAACATATATTTTTCAAACTTCAAGAGCATAATAAAACAAAACCTTTTGATGGAATAACAACTGATGAGTTAAATAAGATTATGAATACTGCAATGCATAGATCTTATAGATATAGATTGATGAAGCGTCGTGGTATTTCAGAAGATTCTATCAAAGTTGTATTTAACACTCCTATAGAAATGAAAGTATTCTCTTGGAAAGGAGATGTGGATACAATTATGTCTCCAATTGATTCAATCAGATATTATAAGTTTTTCTTAGAAACAGGAGTGATGTCAATGGAACCTCATACAGGTTTTGTAAAAGCTTGGGTAGGAGGAATTGATTATCAGTATTTTAAATACGATCACGTAAAACAAGCTAGACGTCAGGTGGGATCAACGTTTAAGCCTTTTGTTTATGCATCGGCAATTAGTCAGAATCACTACTCTCCATGTTATGAAATTCCTAACACTAGAGTTACTTTCGAGAAAGGTCCAAAGTGGCACCTTGATAAGGATTGGACTCCAGAGAATGCAGGTGACGAATACGGAGGAATGGTTTCGTTGAAATACGGTCTTGCCAAGTCTATGAATAACGTAACTGCATGGGCAATGAAACAAACAGGACCAGAGGCAGTTGTAAAACTTGTAAAAGAGATGGGTGTGGAGTCTGATATTCCTGTAGCACCTTCAATTGCCTTGGGTACTGCAGATTTATCTGTTTACGAAATGGTAGGAGCATATGGTACTTTTGCTAACAAAGGTATTTATACTAAGCCTGTAACTGTTATTAGAATAGAAGATAAAAACGGAATAGTATTAGATGAATTTATTCCCGAAACAAATGAGGTTTTGAGTGCAGAAACAGCATATGTAATGCTAAATCTGATGCAAGGGGTTACACAATATGGGACAGGTGTGAGATTGCGAACTAGTGGAGCTAGGTATAAGCGTACTTACGGTAATCCAGTTACAGGATATCCATATAAGTTTACAAACCCTATAGCTGGTAAGACTGGAACATCACAAAATCACTCTGATGGATGGTTTATGGGAACTGTGCCTAACTTAGTGACAGGTGTGTGGGTTGGAAATGAAGATAGATCTGTGCACTTTAGAAGTTTGTATTACGGACAAGGAGCAACAACAGCTCTTCCTATATGGGCTTTATATATGAAAAAGGTATATGCTGATAAATCATTGAAAGTTAGTGATGGTGATTTTGAAATGCCAGAATCAGG
>CAZIYK010000058.1:0-8663 GCA_964543445.1 uncultured Flavobacteriales bacterium | reverse complement strand
GCTGCAATAGAATCATTTTTCTTGAGGTTTATTAATTTAACTCCCTGAGCTGCTCTACCCATTACACGTAAAGTACCAACTCCTAGACGTATTACAACACCAGATTTGTTGATTATCATCAAATCATCATCGTCAGTAACATTCTGTATAGAAATTAAATCTCCTGTTTTATCGGTTACATTAATAGTTTTTACTCCTTTTCCTCCACGGTTAGTAATACGATAATCATCTAAAGACGAACGTTTACCAAATCCTTTTTCCGAAACAACCAAGATATCAGATTCTGGATCATCAGTACAAACCATTCCTATTACCTCATCAGTTTCGTTCGCTAAAGTTATACCTCTAACTCCCGAAGCATTACGTCCCATTGGTCTAGTTTTAACTTCGTCAAAACGAATAGCCTTACCAGAACGAACTCCAATAAGAATATCGCTATTTCCTGTAGTTAATTTTGCTTCGAATAAAGTATCTCCTTCACGAATTGTGATAGCGTTAATACCATTTGTACGAGGGCGTGAATATTGCTCTAACGGAGTTTTCTTTACGATTCCCTTTTTAGTAACCATAACCACATTGTGACTATTTACATACTCAGGATCTTTAAGATCTCCTGTTTGGATGAATGCTTTAACTTTATCATCAGAACTAATATTAATTAAGTTCTGAATAGCTCTACCTTTTGAAACTTTTGATCCTTCTGGTATTTCGTAAACTCTCATCCAGAAACATTTTCCTGCTTCTGTGAAGAACAACATATATTGGTGATTGGTTGCTACAAAAAGATGTTCTAAGAAATCTTTATCTCTCGACGTAGCTCCTTTATGACCTGTTCCTCCTCTATTTTGTTTTTTGTATTCTGATAATGCTGTACGCTTAATATATCCTTCGTGAGAAATTGTTACAACAACTTCTTCGTTAGGAATCATATCTTCTATAGAAACTTCTGCTGCAGATAATTCTATAACTGAACGTCTCTCATCTCCGTACTTAGCACGTACTTCTTCAAGCTCTTCTTTAATAATAGTGAATCTTCTTTCTTCACTTTCAAGAATTTCTTTCAAATCAGTAATAAGTAGCATTAAATCTTCGTATTCAGCACGTAACTTATCTTGCTCTAGTCCTGTAAGCTGACGAAGTCTCATCTCTACAATAGCTCTAGACTGAATATCAGACAATTCAAAACGCTCTATTAATTTAGCTTTTGCTTCATCTGTATTTTTAGAACCTCTAATAATCTTGATTACTTCATCAATATTATCACTAGCAATAATAAGTCCTTCTAGAATATGAGCTCTTTTTTCTGCTTGTTTTAATTCAAATCTTGTACGACGAATAACAACATCCATTCTGTGATCAACAAAATGAACAATCATATCCTTAAGATTCAAAGTTTCAGGACGACCATTTACTAGTGCAATATTGTTAACACTAAAAGATGTCTGTAACTGTGTATATTTAAATAACTTGTTAAGAACAACTTTTGGTACTACATCCTTTTTAAGAATGTAAACAATACGCATTCCATTACGGTCGGACTCATCTCTAATACTTGTAATTCCTTCTAATTTCTTATCATTAATCAAGTCAGCAGTTTTCTTAATCATCTCTGCTTTATTAACCTGATAAGGAATTTCTGAAACTATAATACAATCACGTCCATGAACTTCTTCAAAACGAGCCTTAGCACGCATTACTACACGTCCTTTTCCTGTGTGATATGCATTTTTTACACCTTCATACCCATATATAGTTCCACCAGTTGGAAAATCAGGAGCTTTTATATACTCCATCAAACCATCTATATCTATGTCGTTGTTATTAATATATGCGATTATACCATCAACAACTTCTGTTAAGTTGTGTGGAGGCATATTTGTAGCCATACCTACTGCAATACCCGAAGTACCATTAACTAAAAGTCCTGGAATTCTTGTTGGTAAAACTGTTGGCTCCTCAAGTGTATCATCAAAGTTTAATGAATGATCTACTGTTTCCTTCTCTATATCAGCAAGCATATCTTCCGATATCTTACGCATACGTGCCTCAGTATAACGCATTGCTGCAGGACTATCGCCATCAACAGAACCAAAGTTACCTTGACCATCTACTAGCATATAACGCAATGACCACTCTTGAGCCATACGCACCATAGCATCGTAAACAGATGTATCACCATGTGGGTGATACTTACCTAATACCTCTCCTACAATTCTAGCTGATTTCTTGTGTGCCTTATTAGAAGTTACCCCTAATTCGTGCATTCCAAACAAAACTCTACGATGTACAGGCTTTAATCCATCTCGTACATCTGGTAAAGCACGCGAAACAATCACCGACATTGAATAATCAATGTAGGCACTTTTCATCTGTTCCTCTATATTTATAGGTATTATTTTTCCTCCATCTGCCATAAAATCAGAATTTTATATTTTAATGTTTTATTTTCTGCAAAACTTGACGAATATACATAAAATTCACAATTAAAAAAGGTGTTTATTCTCTTAATAATTGGAGTTTTTCAACAATAAAAGTTGAGAAATCAACAATGATATTTTGGAGTCATTTTTTTGTGTTATTAATAGAAGTATCGTATAATTATATCTTAAATTAACGTATAATACTTTTTCAATATTTCGTTTATTCAATAGCAATAAACTCGTATATTGGATTGGTTTATCATTATAATGTCAAGTTCTAACAATCAGCACTTTTTCAATAAATTCATGCACCTTTCCCAAAAGGTTTATTGTTGAAAAGCTAATAATGACGATTAGTTAGAACCATACAACACAATAATATAAACTAAAAGATAAAGACGATAAATAAAGGAGTTAAATATGGAAGATAAATTTTCACCAAAGGTAAAGGAGATAATCTCGTACAGCAAGGAGGAAGCAATTCGCCTTGGGCATGAGTTTATCGGAACGGAACACCTTATGCTTGGAATTTTGAAAAACGGACAAGGTAAAGCTATGGATATACTAAATTCTTTTAGTATTGATTCTGACAGGCTAAAAAACCTTTTAGAATCGCTAAATCCACCTACTTATATTACTGCAAATAATCAAAATATAAAACTCACAGCTTTAGCCGAAAGAGCTTTAAAAGCTACTTATTTAGAAATAAAACTATTCAAAAATCAATCTATAAATACTGGGCATTTACTGTTAAGTATTTTAAGAAATGATAACGATCCAACAACAAAAATCCTTAATAAACACAATTTGAAATACGAATCAGTAAAAGAACAGTTTGAACATCTTCAAGTAGAAGATGAGTCACTTGAATTACCTAAATCCGAATCTTTTTCAGATGACAACTTTGACCCATCAGAAAATCCATTCGGAAAATCATCTGGCAATTCAGGAGCGGGATCAAGAAATCTTGGTAAAAAATCTAAAACTCCTGTTTTAGATAATTTCGGAAGAGACCTAACACAATATGCCGAAGAAGGCCGACTAGACCCTGTAGTAGGAAGAGAAAAAGAAATTGAGAGAGTCTCTCAAATTTTAAGTCGTCGTAAAAAGAACAACCCTCTTCTTATTGGAGAGCCTGGTGTTGGTAAATCAGCAATTGCCGAAGGTTTGGCTCTGCGAATTGTTCAGAAGAAAGTTTCGAGAATACTTTTCAACAAACGCGTTGTTACTCTAGACTTGGCTAGTTTGGTAGCAGGTACAAAATATAGAGGTCAGTTCGAAGAGCGTATGAAAGCTGTAATGAACGAACTTGAAAAGAATGAAGATATAATTCTGTTTATCGACGAGCTTCACACTATAGTTGGTGCAGGAGGTGCAACAGGATCTCTTGATGCATCAAACATGTTTAAACCTGCTTTGGCTAGAGGCGAACTTCAATGTATTGGAGCCACTACCCTAGATGAATATCGTCAGCACATAGAAAAAGATGGAGCTTTAGAAAGACGTTTTCAGAAAGTGATGGTTGAACCTACAACAGAGGAAGAAACTATAGAAATACTTAATAATATTAAGGATAGATACGAAAGTCATCACAATGTAAATTACACTGATGAAGCAATAAAAGCATGTGTTAAATTAACTGACAGGTATATCTCTGATAGACATTTGCCAGACAAAGCAATTGATGCATTAGACGAAGCAGGCTCTAGAGTGCACATAACTAATATAAGTGTGCCTAAAGAAATTGTTGAGATGGAAAAAGCTCTTGAAGAAATAAGAGAAAAGAAATCTAGAGTTCTAAAAAGTCAGAAATACGAAGAGGCAGCTAAATTGCGCGATGAAGGAAAACAAATTGAAAGAGAATTAGCTATCGCCCAAGAAAAATGGGAAAACGATGTTAAAACCAAAAGAGAAACTGTAACTGATGAAGATGTTGCAGAGGTTGTTTCTATGATGACAGGTATTCCCCTACAACGTGTGGCTCAGGCTGAGAGCAACAAACTTGCTTCATTGGCTAAATTGATTCAAGGTACATTAATAGGACAAGACGAAGCTGTAAAAAAAGTTGTTAAAGCTATACAACGCAACAGAGCAGGACTTAAAGATCCTTCAAAACCTATAGGTAGTTTCATCTTCCTAGGTCAAACTGGTGTTGGAAAAACTCAACTTGCCAAAGTATTAGCTAAAACTATTTTCGATTCGGAAGATGCTCTTATAAGAATAGACATGAGCGAATACATGGAGAAGTTTGCTGTATCTAGATTAGTTGGAGCACCTCCTGGATACGTAGGTTACGAAGAAGGTGGACAACTTACTGAAAAAGTAAGACGCAAACCTTATTCTGTAATTCTGCTTGATGAAATAGAGAAAGCTCATCCAGATGTATTTAATTTAATGCTACAAGCGTTAGACGATGGTCAAATGACTGATAGTTTAGGAAGAAAAGTAGATTTTAAAAACACTATTATCATCATGACTTCCAACATTGGTACTAGACAATTAAAAGAATTTGGTACAGGTGTTGGTTTCGGAACTTCTGCTAGAGTAAAAAATTCTTCTAACGATGAAAAAGGAGTAATAGAAAATGCTTTAAAAAAGACTTTTGCTCCAGAATTTCTGAATAGAATTGACGATGTTATTTTATTCAACTCTTTAGAAAAAGAGGATATCAGAAAAATAATTGATATAGAATTAGACAAACTTGTAGAACGTATTGAAGCTTTAGGTTATTCTTTCTCTTTAAGCGAAGAAGCTATTGATTTTGTTGCAGAAAAAGGATACGATAAACAATTTGGTGCAAGACCATTGCAAAGAGCAATACAAAAATATATAGAAGATCCTTTAGCTGAGGAAATAATCAGTTCTAATATTGTTGAAGGAGATAGAATAGAATTAGATTTCGACAAAGAAGCTAACGAAATAGTGATAAAATCAATTCACAAAGAGGCTGAGAAATAGAGATTATAAAAAAGGATACCCAACTAGGTATCCTTTTTTAATTCCCATAAATTGAATATTCAACTTAGTAAGTCATACTGTTTTTTCTGATAGTAAGAACATACGTGAAGATTATTAACGCAATAAACATTGCAACTCTCACAATATAATCGCCAAATTCTGTATAAACAGTTATTTCTGAATTTGCTTTTATGTTTCCAGAAATAGAACCTTTAACTCCATAAGGCAAAGATTTAATAATATCACCCCTCTGATTAATAAAGGCTGAAATCCCAGTATTTGCCGATCTTGCAACACTTCTTCTATTCTCTATTGCTCTTAGTCTAGAAAGAGAAAGATGTTGTTTGTGACCTTGTGAATCGTTCCACCAACCATCATTTGTAATAACCGAAAGAATATTAGCTCCATTTTTCACAAAGTCTGTTACAAATTCGCCATAAACAGATTCGTAACAAATAATTGGTGCTGTGGTAATGCCGTAATTTTTGTTAGTGAAAACAGTTCTTTCTTTTTGTACACCTAGTGTACCTACCGTACCTCCTAAATCAATAATTACACTTCCTAAGAGTGGCTTAATGATATTTCGGAATGGCATATTTTCTACACCTACAACAAGTTTAGATTTGTTATAGATACCTATACTATCAGTATTATTTATAGAGAAGGCTGAATTATAAACATCGTACCACGATTTCCCATCTCTAGTAACTCTGGCAGTCTCGCTAACTTCATCTTTGTTGGGATACCAACGTATGAATGTGGCTCCCGTAACAAAATTTGTTTTAGGATGTTTGTTTACAAAGTTTTTGATATTCCTAATAGAACTATACATGTTTATATTCCTAATCTGAATACCATCGGGCAACGAAGTTTCTGGTCCGAAAATAAAAGATGTGTTTGGTTTAATTTCTTTCTCTGCTAAGTCGGTTAATTGTTTGCTGAGCATATCATCGCCAAACTGAAATTTTTCGGCATAAGGGTCAAGATTAGGTTGCAGTACCACTACATTAGTTTCTATTCCTTTTTCCTGATAATTGTTGTAGATGTAATAAGAGAAAGATATCGGTACAAGAATTAAGATAATAGTTCTAATAATTGGAGCTCTCAGTGAAGCAACATTTTTAGTTTCTATATATTTCAAGATTCCTGCAAGTAGAGTTAGATTCACTACCCACACCCAAAAAGTTCCTCCAAAAGTACCAGTGTATTCATACCACTGTATCCATTTGTAATACTCAGAAAATCCATTTCCTAAATTCAGCCATGGCCACGATAAATCCCAATTGAGATGCATTTTCTCGAAAGCCATCCAAATTGCTGGAAGAAAAATAGTACTCAAATGATTGCCAACACGTTTTTTAGCAAAATAATATATCCTGATTACTATTGCCATAAGGAGAGCATTGGCTAATACGGCAAATAATCCTGCAAAAAAATCAGCATAATGGAGCCACCATGTAGTAGAGAAAGTCCATATAACAAAACTTATATATGCCAATCCAAAAACTTTAATGCCATCTTTTTTGATTTTCGCATTATATATGTTGTTTATAGCAACCAAAAGAGGAATAAATGCAAAAAATAGAAAACCAGCAAAACCATAGGTAGGCCAGCTAAATGCAAGTAATAATCCTGAAAGTATTGCTAGAAAAATATTTTTCATTTGCTATAATGTGCTTTGGTATGAAAATAAAAACAGTTGCTAATCTACAAATGTTATTTTGGTTATATGGTTTAGTTAACAATCATCTCAATTTTATATTTCACATCTTGCCCTAGCCCTAAAGGGAATCAAAAAATATAAAATTGAGATTTAGCTTTTTAAAAGAGTAATTATTTGAACTTAGCCAACAAAAGAAATAATCATATCTCCATCTTCGTCAATCTTTTCTAGTCTAACTTTTTTTATTTCGTTAACTAAATCGGGATTCCAAGGAGTTTTTACTTTAACGTAATTTTCGGTAAAACCGTGCATAAAACCATTCTTCTGATCTGCTTCAAAAATCACAGTTTTTTCTTTACCAACTTGACTTTCATAAAAAGCTCTCTTTTTCTTTACAGATAGAGCTCTAAGCATTTTACTTCTTTTATGACGCACATTTGCAGGCACAACACCTTCCATTTCTATGGCTTCGGTATTGTCTCTTTCAGAATAAGTGAATACATGGAAATAAGCAACATCCAAATCAGTTAAATACTTATATGTATCTATAAAATGTTCGTCTGTTTCGCCAGGAAAACCAACTATTACATCTACCCCAATTGCAGCATCAGGCATAAGCTTTTTTATCTGAGTAACCCTATCAGTATAAAGTTCACGTTGATATCTGCGTTTCATCAATTTCAACAAGTCGTTATTTCCCGATTGAAGTGGAATATGAAAATGAGGGACAAAAGATCTGGATGTAGAAACAAAATCTATAGTCTCATTTTTAAGCAAATTAGGCTCTATAGATGAAATCCTAACTCTAGCCAAACCTTCTACTTTATCTAGTTCTTTTACTAAATCGAAGAAAGTATTATCGTGGTCTTTATCTCCTAATTCTCCCTTACCATAATCGCCAATATTTACTCCTGTAAGAACAATTTCCTTTATTCCTTGTTGAGTAATTTCCTTCGCATTTTTTATAACGTTTTCTAAAGTATCAGAACGTGAAATTCCACGTGCAAGAGGAATAGTACAGTAAGTACACTTATAATCACAACCATCTTGTACTTTCAGAAAAGCACGAGTTCTATCGCCAATAGAATACGAACTTTCGTAGATATTTACATCTTCAATCTCGCAAGAATGAACTTCGCCAAACTCTTTTTTAGTAAGATCGTTTAGGTAATTTGTTATCTTGAATTTTTCGTTAGCTCCCAAAACCAAATCTACACCTTCAAGATCTGCTAATTCTTCTGGTTTAAGTTGTGCATAGCATCCTATCCCTACAATAAAAGCTTTAGGATTGGTTTTAAGTGCCGACCTTACTATTGTTTTAAATTTCTTGTCAGCATTATCGGTAACCGAACATGTATTAATTACGTATATATCAGCAAACTCTTCGAATTCAACTTTATCATAACCTTTTTGAACAAATTGTCTTGATATAGTTGATGTTTCAGAAAAATTCAATTTACACCCCAACGTGTAAAATGCAACTTTTTTATTATTCATCTTTTTTCTTCTCTTTACAGATTAATTCTATAAAACAGAACATATTAATATGTGTTTTACAGAATTTTAGCCGACAAATTTAATTTATTATTTTGTATTTGTTTTGTAATAAAAGACGAAAAAAA
>CAZIYK010000057.1:0-8709 GCA_964543445.1 uncultured Flavobacteriales bacterium | reverse complement strand
AAATTAAGTCCAAACATAATCCAGAAAGGAATTTTATAATCAGCAAAACGAGCCAAGTAGTAAGTTACCTCTTCAGGAATATCAGCATACCAATAAAGCATAAACTGAGAGAACCACAAATAAGCCCAGAATATAGACAATCCGAACATGAATTTTCCTAAATCGTGAATATGTGAAGGATTAACAAACTCAAGATAACCTTGAGATTTTAGATAAATCGATACAAGTGCAATCATTGCCACACCTGTCACAAAGAAACTAGAGAAAACATACCATCCAAACAAAGTTGAAAACCAATGTGGATCAACACTCATTACTAAATCCCAAGCTCCTGTTGAAGAAGTTACTCCAAAGAAAACTATAAAAATAGCAGATACCTTAAAGGCTTTTTTATATGGAGAATAATCACTCGCAGTTTCTTGTTCTGTAGAATATTTAGCAAGCAACTTGTATGCTCCAATCCATCCTAACAAATAAATAAATACTCTAGCTAAGAAAAATGGAATATTTAAGAATCCTGACTTTCCATCGATAATTTCATCATAATTAGGAGAATTAGGATCTACAAGAGATGCATCCATCCAATGAAAAATATGGTGAAAATGTAATCCTCCAGCAACAAGAATAAGGAAAAGAATAATTCCCCCTACAAGCATATAACTCGAAATCCCCTCCATTACTCTAAGTAAGACTACCGACCAACCTGCTTGACCGATATATTGTATTGCCATAAAAGCCATTGCTCCTAATGCTACAAAAAAGAAGAACAAAGCACTTACGTACATTGCCGACCATGGTCTGTTTTTCATTTGAGTATATGCATGTTCAGCATGAGCCTCGTTGTAATGATCGCTATCTTTTACAACAGCTGTATTTCCTTCATCATGATGAGAAGCTTCTACATTGTGCTCTACCATTTCAGCTTTTACATCTTCTACTGAAGAAGGTGTAGTTAAGAAACCAAACGCTAGAGACAATATTCCTACTGCCATTAAAACAAACGACAGAGTTTTAAGATTTTTAGAAATTTTATACATCTGATATTTATTTTAATTGACTTCTTAATTTTAAAACGTGCTGTGCAACTTTCCATCTTTCTTCTGATGTTAATTGCGAAGCATGAGACCCCATCATATTTCTACCGTATGTTTCAACATGAAAAATACTTCCTTCAGTAATATTCGGCAAACGAGAAGGTGCATAAGATGGCACTCCTAAGAACTTTTCATTCTGTACAAGCACACCCTGTCCATCTCCCTTAATTCCATGACAAGAAATGCAATAGATATTAAAAAGATGCTCTCCTTCTTTCAAACTCTCCTCCGTTGTAGCGATAGGCGATTTATTTTCGTGCGACTGTTGATACCCTTCTTCTGTATTAGGAATCTCGTAAGGCACATAACCTCTCTTTATTGTTCCCTCCACTGGAGTTCGTGCTTCTACCCCATCGATTCCGTTTGGATCTTCAGAATAAGGTTCGTAAGCTTTAGAATAATACATATCTGGCATATAAACCATGCTTGGTTCACGCTGTGGTCCATCAGAATTACAAGAAGTAAGTGATGATAAGGCAAACATCAACACAACTACCGAAGTAGGTATCTTAAACCAAAGTTGATTTCCTTCAGTGTTTTTAATTTCTTTTACTTTCACCTCTTCTGCTCCAACTTCTTTTAACAAACTTTCTAAGTCAGAAGAATCATTTTCAACCGTTAATTCCATTAAGAATTTATCGTCTGTAGTTCTTGGATCAGGATTTTCTGCTTTCTTACCTGGAAACATTCTATTTTTTATAAAGAAAGTCCATACCATAAGGTGAGCCGCCATAAAAATTGTAAACTCAAACATAATAGGTGCAAAAGAAAGCATATTCTCCAACCATGTTCCATTTGGCTTACCTCCAATATCCTGAGGCCAATCGTGAATCATCATATACCAAGTTAGCCACGATGCAAAAAGTAACCCAAACACACCATAAGCAAATGCAGCATAAGCCAAACGCGTAGGTTTTAACCCCATAGCCTTATCAAGTCCATGAACAGGAAAAGGAGTATAGCACTCGTCTATCTCGTATCCCTTCTGACGAATTACCTTAACGGCATTCATCAGTTTATCGTCGTCGTCAAACAATCCGTGTACTAATTTCTTACTCATGTTTGTGTAACTTTTTTTGGCTCTCGCCAGATGATTTCAAAATAGTTTTCAATTCAGACTGTGCAATCACAGGGAAAGTACGAGCATAAAGCAAAAACAACACAAAGAAGAACCCTATAGTCCCTATAAATATCCCTATATCAACATAAGTAGGAGAGAACATAGACCATGATGATGGTAAATAATCTCTGTGAAGAGATGTTACAATAATCACAAAACGCTCAAACCACATTCCTATGTTTACAATAATTGACAGGAAGAAAGTAAACATTATACTTGTCCTCAATTTTTTGAACCACATAAATTGTGGAGAAAGAACATTAAAAGACATCATAGACAGATATGCCCACCAATAAGGTCCAGTAGCTCTATTAAGAAAAGCATATTGCTCATATTCAACACCCGAATACCAAGCCATAAACAACTCAGTTATGTATGCCACACCTACAATTGACCCTGTAAGCATTATTACAATATTCATCATCTCTATATGCTGAATAGTAATATAACTTTCGAGATGCACCACTTTTCTCATTATAATAAGCAAGGTCTGAACCATTGCAAACCCTGAGAAAATCGCTCCTGCAACAAAATAAGGAGGAAATATAGTTGTATGCCATCCAGGAATAATTGACGTTGCAAAGTCCATAGATACGATAGTGTGTACTGACAATACAAGGGGTGTAGCTAAACCTGCAAGTACCAAAGAAACCTCTTCGAAACGTTGCCAATGTTTAGTTCTACCACTCCATCCAAAACTCATGATTTTGTAAATGTGTTTTTGGAAAGGCTTTACTGCCCTATCTCTAATCATTGCAAAATCAGGGATTAAACCTATGTACCAGAAAACTGTTGATACAGAAAAATAAGTAGAAATCGCAAATACATCCCAAAGTAGAGGTGAATTAAAGTTTACCCAAAGAGATCCGAAGTTATTTGGAAAAGGGAATACCCAATATGCCAACCATGGACGCCCCATGTGAAGTAATGGGAATAACGCAGCTTGTACAACTGCAAATATCGTCATCGCCTCAGCAGAACGGTTAATTGACATACGCCATTTCTGACGGAAAAGTAAAAGCACTGCCGAAATCAACGTTCCTGCGTGACCTATACCTACCCACCATACAAAATTGGTAATATCCCAAGCCCAACCAACAGTCTTATTCAATCCCCAAGTACCAATACCAGTACTTACAGTATAAACCATTAAACCAATTCCCCAAAGAAAAGCTATAAGGGCAATACTAAAGGCAAACCACCACATTTTATTGGCTTTGCCTTCTATTGGAGCAGCTACATCTTTAGTGATATCGTGATACGATTTATCTCCTAAAATTAATGGCTCTCTTATATCTGATTCATAATGCATATCTTATATTTTAGTGTTACTTGTTTCTAGTTTCTTGTTACTAGACTTAACTAGCAACTAGTTTCTTGCAACTAGCAACTTGAATTATGAGTTTTTGTTTCTAATTTTTGTTTGATACATCACATTTGGCTTAGTACCTACTGATTCTAACAAGTAGTACTTTCTGTCATCTTTTAATGGCTCATGAATGTGAGACGATTCATCATTCACATTTCCGAATACCATAGCATCCGATGGACAAGCCGAAGCACAAGCAATTTGAATATCTGCATCTTCAAGCTTACGACCATCTCTCTTTGCCGAAAGGATACCTGCTTGAGTAATTTGAATACACATTGAACATTTCTCCATTACTCCTCTATCTCTGATAACAACATCAGGATTTAGAACCATTCGTCCAACTTCATCATTCATATGATAATCGAACTTATCGTTACCATTGTATTGGAACCAGTTAAAACGACGAACTTTATAAGGACAGTTGTTTGCACAGTACCTAGTACCTACGCAACGGTTGTAAGCCATTTGATTCTGACCTTGAGTTCCGTGCGATGTTGCAGCTACAGGACAAACAGTTTCACAAGGAGCATGATTACAGTGCTGACACATTACTGGTTGGAATACAACTTCAGGATTTTCTGAAGCAACTTCCATTTCGTGATACATTTCTACAGCTCCACTAACTCCTGATAAACCTTCTTCTTTAGCTTTTTCCTTATTCATGTCAGAAGAGTAGTAACGATCTATACGCAACCAATGCATATCTCTTGATCTACGAACCTCTTCCTTCCCTACTACAGGAACATTATTTTCGGCATGACAAGCAACAACACAAGCGGCACAACCCGTACATGCATTTAAGTCTATCGAAAGATTAAAATGTGGTCCTATTGACGAATCATGAGCTTCCCAAAGATCGATTTTAGAAACCGGCTGTTTCCCTTTGTGAGTCTCCATAGTCACAGCAGGATTCCACTCTTCTTTATCTTTGTTTTTGAATATATTGAAAGTAGTTTCTTGTACTACATCTCTATCCATCATTGTATGATGAAGTTGAACACAAGCAAATTCGTGTTCTCCATCAACTTTAGCAACTTCTACATTACTAACATATTTATTAAAGCCTTTGTAAAGCGGATACGCATTTACTCCAACCATCATTTCTTTCTTTACGCCTTCGCTACGTCCGTAACCTAGTGCCAAACCAAGAGTTCCGTATGCTTGACCAGGTTGAATAAACACAGGTAAAGTAATCTTCACTCCATTAGCAGTGATTTCTGCCATGTCGCCATTAAGAGCACCGTTAGAGACATTCCAGTTTTTAAAACCTAACTCCTTAGCTTGCTTTGCTGAAATAGTTAAATAGTTATCCCAAGATGTTCTAGAAATAGGATCTGGCAATTCTTGCAACCAAGGATTATTTGCCATTTCACCATCTCCCATACCTGCTTTAACATAAAGTTCAAGTTCTAATCCATTTGAACCTTTGAAAACTCTTAATGCTGACTTAGCTACAGAGTTCATATCTACTTCATTTAAAGTAGGAATAACAGGATCTAAACTCAATTTGAAAACACCATCATGTAATGATTGATTCCAAGTAGCTCCTGATTTCTTATTCAAAATATTATTCTTCCAATTCTCTCTCATGAAAGAATAATAATCCTGATTTGCTCCAGTCCAAGTCAAAAGATTGTCTTGAAACTGACGAGTATCGTAAAGCGGTCGAATTGTTGGCTGCATTAAAGAATACTCCCCTTCTACCGCCATTGCATCTCCCCAATTCTCTAACGAATGTTGAGATGGCAAATTGTAAGTCATTGCTTTTGCAGTTTCATCAACAAACTGAGAAAGTGCAACAGTTGTACCTACCTTACTTAATCCATTTACAAATTCTGCTGAATTTGCTAAAGAATAAACAGGATTTACATTATAAGTAACTAAAGCACCAACTTTTCCTGAATTCATATCCTGAATTAATTGTTGTACCGCTTTATCGTTTCCTTCTTTCACGTAAACAGGCTTTCCTACACACATAGCCTTACTTTGCAATGCAAGATTAATCTTCATTGCTAAGATTTGCATATTCTTATCGTTACTACCCGTAACTACTAATCCTTTATTTCCTGATTTCTTTAACTCTTTAGCTATAGTTTTAAGCTGAGAATCAATAGATGTATTTTTAGATGGCAAATTATCTCCAGTTACTAAATTGTAAAGAGTAATTAATGCTGATGCTTGCTCTGATGGTTTTACAGCAAATCTTTCGTCGGCATTTGCTCCAGCTAACGACATGTTAGTTTCTATCTGAATATGACGAGACATTTGATCCTGATTAGGATTTCTACCAACAGCATACCCTTTCTCGTAACCGCCACCTAGCCAATCACCAATAAAATCGGCACCAAAAGAAACTATAGTTCTTGCTTCTTCAAATTTATAAAGAGGTAATGCTCGTTTCCCGTAAAGGGTTTCGAAAGCATCTAAAGCACCTGAGCTAGAAATGGCATCGTAAGAAACTTGTTTTGCAGTAGGATATTTCTCTGTGAATTTTGCAATAACTGCACTTGTAGAAGGACTAAACATTGATGGAGTCATCAACACTATCTGTTTATCTCCTACAGATTCCAATGCCGAAATAATTTCTTTATCAGCAGATGACCACGAAATATCTTCGCCTCCTTTTTTAGGAGATCTTAATCTGTTGCTATCGTAAAGAGATAATACATTGGCTTGGATACGTGTATTTGTTGTTCCGTAATAATCGGCCATTGTATTTGGCTCGATTCTAATAGGACGGCCTTCACGGGCTCTTACCAAAACACTAGCAAAATCATGTCCATCGGAAATTGATGTTGCATAATAGTCAGGTGTTCCTGGGGTAACGCTATCAGGTTTTACAACATAAGGTATAGATTTTACAACAGGTCCTTCGCAGGCTGCAAGTGAAGCTGCTGCCGTACTAAATCCGATATATTTTAGAAAATCTCTTCTTGTAGTAGATCCAGTTTCTAATGTTTCTTTGTCCCCTAAGAAATCATCAGTAGGTATTTCCTCAACAAATTCTTTGTCTCGAAGGTCTTTCATGATTTGACTATCGTCGTTCAAATCTTCTAAGCCTTTCCAATATTTTTTTTGTGACATTCTTATCTTTTGTTTAATTGCTTAATCGTTTAGTTGTTTAACTGATGTATATTTTCTTCAGTTTAACGAGTAAACATTAATAATGGCATTTACCACATTCCAATCCTCCTAACATAGCTGGGGTAACCTTCTCAGTACCGTATTTCTTAGCTAATTGTTTGTGAATTTCTTTGTAGTAATCATTTCCTGCCATTTTTACTTCTTCAGTTTTATGACAATCTACACACCACTGCATTGTTAATGGACTATATTGATAAACCTCATCCATTTCCTCTACAGGTCCGTGACAAGTTTGGCATTCCAACTTACCTACAGTAACGTGCTGTGAGTGATTGTAATAAACAAAATCAGGAAGATTGTGTATTCTCACCCATTTAATAGGTTTCTGTACATAATCTTTTTTATAAGAATTTGTTGCAGGATCGAAACCAATTGCATCGTAGATTTTAGCAATTTCTTTTTTTCCGGTATTTGTACCTTCTTGAATAAGCTTATGACAGTTCATACAAACATTTGCAGATGGAATACCTGAAGTTTTACTAGTACGAGCACTAGAGTGACAATATTCGCAATCAATTTTTTGATCTCCTGCATGAACTTTATGTGAGAATTCTATAGGCTGAATTGGTTGATAACCTTTATCTACTCCTACTCCTACTCCCCATTCCCAAAAAGCATACAAAGCTCCTAACGAAATAACGAGTACAACTGTAATCGCAATAGCATTATTCTTTACTAAATAAAGGATGTAAGCTTTCAACTCATCGAAATATGCCCCTTGCTCTTCTTTATTCAAACTCTTAAGTGTAACTTTTAATTTGAATAAGACTACAGTTAACAGTAAAACGACAACTATTACTGCGAGTAAAACCTCTGTATAATATGTTTTTGTTTCTTTAACTACGACAGGAGCAACAACCTCTTCTTTTTTCTTTTTTAACGAAGCAGGATCGGCATCTGTATATGCTAAAATATCGGCAATATCTGAATCTGATAATTTAGGGAATGCTGTCATTGGAATATTACCATATTCCTCAAAAATAGCTTTAGCATCAGCATCGCCACTAGCAATAAGCTCAGCACTATTATGTATCCATTTCTTTAACCACTCTTGATCTCTTTTGGCTGTAACTCCTTTCAAAGGTGGGCCAATAAGTCTTTGGTCTAATTTGTGACAAGCAGCACAATTTGCATTAAAAAGCTTTTTCCCTTTATTTGCATCACCACTTTGTGCAAAAGTTGATAAAGCAAATAAAAACGAAAAAGCTACACTAAGGACAAAATGTACTCTTGACGAATTGTAACTATTTTTCAATTCCTTCATTAGATTAGATTAGTTTAATTTTAAGCATAATCACCTGTAAACAAGCGAGTTCTTTCAACGTGACATTTGACAGTATAAACACTGACTAGTAACATCTATACAAAAATATAATTTTAGTTGAACTATCAATTATCGATGAATATGTTTATTTAATTTATACTAATTATAAATAACAACTTATTCAATCTTATAAAAGAATCTCATCTAATGGATTCTAACCATAAAAATCAATCTATTTCTTTATTTAAAAAGATATTTTTTATGATGATATCACAAATTATTTAACTTTGATGAAAATTACAGACAATTACAATAATATGAACATAAAACACACTTTATCAATATTGACGTTTTTCTTAGTGTTTGCTTTTTCTGCAAAGGCACAAGAATCTAAGAGCGATACAGCTGCTTTTGTGCAGATTATTCAAGATCCGAAAATTGAAATTCTAAACAATTATTATAAGAAGGTAAGATCTACGGATACAATGATGAATGGATATAAAATTCAAATCTATTTTGGTTCTAGAGAGAAGGCCTATGAGAAAACAGTTTCTTTTAATGAAATATTTCCTGATACAGAAGCTACCGTTATCTACGAATCTCCAAATTTTAAGACTTTAGTGGGAAGATACCCTACTAAATTAGATGCTGATGGAGATTTAAAGAAAATTCAGGGAGAATTTCCAGGAGCTTTTATTGTTAGAAGCAAAATAAA
>CAZIYK010000056.1:0-8734 GCA_964543445.1 uncultured Flavobacteriales bacterium | reverse complement strand
TGTATTGTAGCATGGATACCAAGATCGTTATATATTCTATGTTCTAGCATGGTAGCATCATCATGAGCGTCTTGTAAAGTTATGTTTTTAGGAAAAACCATGTGAAATGTAACTTCAACATGATCGCCATATTCGTGAGTGTGAACATGATGAATATTCATATCTCTATCATAACATTCTGATGCATAGCCTTTGATATGCTTGACAAGTTCCTCGTCTGCTTCTTCGCCTATTAGAGGACTAATAGATTCTTTTAATATTTCGAAAGCAGTATAAAACAGAAGTATTGAAACAATAATTCCTAAAACACCATCTATCCACCAATAATATTTACCAACAAATATTCCTATAAGAATTACTACAGATGAAATTGCATCACTTCTATGGTGCCAACCATCAGCCTTTAAGGCTCTAGATGAAGTAAGCTTACTTATATAGAACGAATATTGAGCCATTGCTTCTTTGGCAATAATAGATATTGCAGTAACAATTATGGCGATATTCCCATAGTTTGCCGTTTTGTAGTGTATTAGTTTTAGAATACTGTCTTTTAAGAATTCAAATGATACGATTGCTAGTAGTACTCCAACAATTAACGATGCAATCAATTCGGCTCTTCCATAACCATACGGTCTATCGGAATTTTTATTTTTAGACGCAACTTTAAATCCTAATAAAACAATTACAGAAGAAACACTATCAGATAAAGTATGCCATGCATCAGCTATTAATGCAACAGATGCTGATGTAATACCTGCCCAATATTTTATTGCAAACAAAATTATGTTTCCAATTATAGAAATCCACCCAGCTCTATAGCCTAATTTGTTTGATCTTGCATTCAACTTTTTCTGCATAGTACTTTCTGTGTTAATGGTAGAGCAAAAGTAGAACAAAAAAAGATAATTCTTGTTATGGCATCGTCATTGTGATATATTTGCAACTCAAAAAAATAAAACATGCAATACAAAGCAATAGTTTGCGATTTAGATGGAACTTTACTCAATAATGAGCATTCTTTCTCAGAATTTACAAAAAGCGAAATTAGAAGAGTTACTAGCTTAGGTATAAAAGTTATACTCGCTTCGGGTAGGCATTATGTCGATATAAAAAGTGTAGCTGAACAGTTAGATTTAGATTCTTGTATAATAGCGTCTAATGGAACAAGAGCATATTCAGGAGATGGTGAAATGTTGGTTAAGCACAACCTCAATACCGAAGTAACTGAATTTGTGATGAATTATAATTTTCCTAGCGATGTTCACCTCAATATTTATCAAGGCAAAGAGTGGTTGGTGATTAGGGAAAATAAGGAATTATTAGAATTTCATAAAGATTCAGGTTTTGTATATAGAGTAATTGATGGTATACAAGATTTGAGTGTTCCTGATGTTAATAAGTTTTACTTGTATTCTCATAATCCAGATTCGTTGAAAGCAGTAGAGAAGGATTTAAAAGATAAATTAGAAATTCATGCTGATGTGTTTTTTTCCTATCATTCAGTTATCGAAATAATGCCGAAAGGTATTTCAAAGGGATTGGCTTTAGAAGAATTAATGAATAATGTGGGAATAAAGTCTGAAGAAGTTATGGTTTTCGGTGATGCATTAAACGATTATGAAATGCTTAAATGGGCAGGTAAGGGGTTGATAATGAAAAATGCCGATAAAAATCTTGTTTCAAAACTTCCAGACCTTGAGATTATAGGTGATAATAACGAAGATGGAGTAGCTAAGTATTTAAGTGAAAATTTATAGTCTTTCGTAAGTAATGAGGAGAGTATTATTGATAATCCTAATGTCTTTTGTGGTAAATACAATTACTACGGCAGAAAACATTAATGGACCTAGCAAGAGAAAGGTAGGAATTCAGGTTGGAGAAATTGCTCCTAATATTGCTTTGAAAAATCCTGATGGAAGGACAATGCAGTTGTCGGAAACTAGAGGTAAATTGGTTTTGCTAGATTTTTGGGCGTCGTGGTGTGGACCTTGTCGTAGAGAAAATCCAACTGTAGTACGAGTTTATAATAAATTTAAGAATTCAAAATTAGCAGCTGGCGATGGGTTTACTGTTTTCAGTGTTTCTCTAGATGGACTTACCGATAGACAGGGGAATGCAAAACAGTTGAATGCTAAATTCGAATGGATGAATGCAATTAAGCATGATAAACTTACATGGAAATATCATGTTTCGGAATTAAAAGGTTGGAATTCTAAAGTACATAAACGTTTTGGGGTAAGATCTATTCCTTCTAATTTTTTGATAGATAGAGATGGTGTAATTGTAGGAAAAAATCTTAGAGACATTCAATTGTATCAGGCGGTAAAATTAGCTGAAAAATATAGTGGTGACAGATTGATAGAAGAAATATCAAAATTGTAGTGTCATATTGTCATTAAAAGATGTTTGGCAAGTATTTTGAGGTTGTCAGTTGTCGTTGATGAACGTGTGAAGTCAAGTTTGTTATAAAAATATATAGGAGATGAGAAAGAAGAAAGAAAAAAAATTAAAAGATAAAAAAGAAGTAAAATCAACTTCAAAAGAGCAAGCAAAATCACAAGTAGAGGAGCAAGCAAAAGAGCAAGTTGATGAAAAAGCTGAAATTTCAGAAGAGAACAATCCTGAAGAAGTGCAGGTAGATGCTGAAGTTGAAGAGGTAGAAAAAGTTAAAGAAGATTCTGAATTGGAAAAATTAAAAGAAGAAGTAGAAAAGAGTAAAGATAAATATCTAAGGTTATTTGCTGAATTCGAGAATTATAAAAGAAGAACCTCAAAAGAAAGAATAGAGTACTTTAAGACTGCTAATTCAGAAATGATGGCAGCTATCTTGCCTGTATTAGATGATTTTGATAGAGGAATGGTAGAGATTGAAAAATCAGAAGATAAAGCTTTAGTAGAAGGAGTTAAATTAATTCAAGAGAAGCTAAAGAATATTTTATCTCAAAAGAATCTATCAGAAGTAAAGGTTGTTCAAGGAGATGAATTTGATGCTGATATTCACGAGGCAATAACTCAGATTCCTGCACCTAACGACGATCTTAAAGGTAAGATTATCGATGTTGTAGAGAAAGGATATCAGTTGGGAGATAAAATTATTAGATTCCCTAAAGTAGTTATAGGGATTAAGTAATGTTTTTTGATAAGTATTGATGCTGAAAGGCATCAAGATTTAGCGTCAAACATAAAAACATTAATAGAATGAAACAGGATTATTATGAAGTATTGGGAGTATCGAAAAATGCTTCTGATAGCGAGATAAAAAAAGCATATCGTAAGAAAGCCATACAATATCACCCTGATAAAAATCCAGGTGATAAAGAAGCTGAGGAGAAATTTAAGGCTGCTGCTGAAGCTTACGAAGTTTTAAGCGATAGCGATAAGAGGGCTCGTTACGATCAATTTGGTCATGCAGGAATGGGCGGAGCAGCTAGCGGAGGCGGAGGCTTCGGTGGTTTTGGCGGAGGCATGAATATGGAAGATATATTCTCTCAGTTTGGCGATATATTTGGAGGTCATTTTGGAGGAGGCTTCGGCGGCGGAGGTCGTAGTAGAGGTAGGAGAGTAATGCGTGGTTCTAATCTTAGAATTAGAGTTAAGCTTACTCTAGAAGAAATGGCTAACGGTGTAGAAAAGAAAATCAAAGTTAGTAGGCTTAAAAAGGCTGACGGTGTAACATACAAAACATGTACAACATGTAATGGTGCTGGACAGGTAACTCGTGTTCAGAACACTATTTTAGGTCAAATGCAAACACAATCAGTTTGTCCTACTTGTGGAGGTTCTGGTCAGGTGGTAGATAAAAAGCCAGCAGGTACCGATGCAAACGGAATGAAGAAGGTACAAGATGAAGTATCTATAAATATTCCTGCGGGAGTAATGGATGGTGTTCAGCTTAAAGTTTCTGGAAAAGGTAATGATGCACCAGGAGATGGAATACCTGGAGATTTATTAGTAGTTATTGAGGAAATAGAACACGATCAATTAAAACGCGATGGAAATAACCTTCATTACGATTTGTATATTTCTATTCCAGATGCTGTTTTAGGATGTTCTAAAGAAGTGCCTACAATTGGCGGTAAGGTTAGAATCAATCTTGAACCAGGAGTTCAGTCAGGAAAAATATTGCGTTTACGTGGAAAAGGACTTCCAAGTTTAGAAGGATATGGAACAGGAGATATTCTTATTCATGTAAATGTTTGGACTCCTCAGAAATTGACTTCAGAGCAAAAGAGAATGTTTGAACAAATGAGAGGTTCGCAAGAATTTGAACCAAATGTTTCAAAATCGCATAAGTCATTTTTCGATAGAGTAAAAGATATGTTTCAATAAGAAAATATCTTAACAAAAAATTATCACAACACTCAAAGTATAGTTTATCATAACTCTACTTTGAGTGTTTTTTATTGAAAAAAAAGTAGTTTCTATTTTAGTTTAATGCTTATCAGAGTATATTTGTTTTTTTATAACAATAAACGATAGTTTCAAATTCAGAAAAGGGTAAAAAGATTATATATGAAATATTTTAATAGGTTTATTTTGGTAGTTGTTTTGTTTGTGTTTTCTACAGCAAATACAATAGCTCAGCAAAAAAATAAAACACACAAGGTAGTTGCAGGCGAAACTGTAATAGGAATAGCTACAAAATATCATGTTACGCCTTACGACTTGTTAAAAGTAAATCCTGATTTAAAAAATCCTCCTGCTGTTGGTACAGTTATTATTATTCCTGAAGTAGAAAAGGATATAACAGGAATTATGGATAAGGCCAAGACTCCAAAGAAAAGTGATTCCGAAGAAGGAAACGCCTTATATCACATCGTAAAGCCTAAAGAAACACTCTTTTCTCTTTCAAAAAAATATAATGTTAATATCGATGATTTCTTTGATGCTAATCCACATTTAGTAGATGGTTTAAAGGTGGGAATGCGTTTAGTTATACCAAAACACAGACATACAGAAGTAGTTGTTAAGGAGCAAAGAGATACTACAAAATTTATTATGCACATAATTCAGCCAAAGGAAACAAGGTGGGGAATATGTCATAAATACAGTATTACTGATGATGAGTTGATGAAAAATAATCCAATAACAGCTCAGAAGATTAATATTGGAGATACTCTTTGGATACCAAAAGCAAAAGCAATTGTTTCTGATTCAAAGGAAAATATAAGTTTAGAATATACTTATTACGAAGTTAAACCTAAAGATACGCTTTACGGTATTAGTAGAAGATTTAATATTACGATTGATCAGATACGAAAAGAAAATCCAATAATAGATAAGGAAGGATTAGAGATTGGTATGGTACTGAGAATACCGAAACCAATTAGTCAGATTTACGATACAACATCAGTTGTTATAAGAACTTTCACAGATTTACCTAACGATTCGGAATTGTCTAATTCTGAAAAAATTGAACAGTTAGACAAATTTAATTTTCCTAAGGTTATAGATGTGGCATTGATGTTGCCTTTTTATGTAAATAAAAATGGATCTATAATAAACAATCCATCAAAAATAAAAAAAGAAATAGAAGCTGATTTGTATTCTAAATCAGAAATAGCATTAGGTTTTTATAATGGAGCGTTAATGGCTATAGATTCTTTAAAGAAAATGGGCTTATCAGTTAGACTTAGAGTTTATGACACTCAGAGAGATTTGAATGTTGTGAAAAAGATAATGGCTGAAAACGATTTTTCTAAAATGGATGTAGTTATTGGTCCTTTATATACCGAGAATGTTGAGTATGTAGCAGATGCACTTAAATATGATAATGTACTAGTAGTTTCTCCTTTGTCAAAACAATTAAATATTGATGATAGGTTTAACTTGGTTCAGGCAATGCCAACAAAATACACAACTAAGAATAAAATATTACAAAAAATAGTTTCAGAAAGTAATGAATCTACTAATGTTGTAATATTTGGAGGACGTTCCGATGTTTCAAGTGTTGAATTTGTAAAAACTAGGTTAGCTTCTAAAATAGGTTCAGATAAAGTAAAAACTCATATTGCTAGAGATAATCTTGTTGCGAGAAGTACAGTATATTCTTTATTGCATAAGAATAAAGATAATGTAGTAATAATAGATTCTGATAACAAAGTTTTAATAACGGATGTTATAACTGCTATGAATCAATTATCAGGTACAATGTCAAATAAAGCTTATTTGTTAGGAGATGCTAAAGCATTAGAGCAACTTGAAGTTTCTTATTTGAATAATATTTCTTTAACATATCCATCGGATTATTTAACATTAGGCGATGGTAGTAAATTGAAGAAGTTTGATGCTGATTTTAAAAACAAATTCAAATATTACCCAACATTATTCTCTTACAGAGGATTTGATGTAACCTATGATATTTTGTTGTCACTTGGTAGCAATGATAATTCAGAGGTAGGATTACTTCATAAAACACGAAGAGGAGTTAAAGGTAAATTTAAATTTGTTAGAAAACCTTTTGGTGGTTATTACAATGTCGGAGTATTTTTAGTTAGATATGATGATTGGAAACTAAAAGACATAAGCGAAGATTAAGGTTTTTAGTCTGGCAATTAAGGTATTAAAAAAAATATGAAGGCAATAATAATAGCAATAGGTGACGAAATACTTATAGGTCAGGTAGTAGATACTAATAGCTCATATATTAGTGAGAAATTGTATTCTATAGGTATAGAAACGCTTAAAAGCATATCTATTAAGGATGAGCCTTCGCAAATAGTTAGCACTCTTAGTTCTTCTTTTGAGGAAGTAGATTTGGTTATCCTCACAGGAGGATTAGGTCCTACAAAAGACGATTTAACCAAACACACACTTACAGAATATTTTGATGATACCTTAGAATTTAATGCTGAGGTGATGCAGCATATTGATGCTCTTTTTGAAAGAATGGGTAGGAAAATGGCTGAACTTAATAGAGGTCAGGCAATGTTACCTAAAAATGCGTTGCTGCTTCACAATGAGTATGGTACTGCTGTAGGGATGGTTTTTCAGAAAGGAGATAAAACTGCAATTTCGTTACCTGGCGTTCCTTTCGAAATGAAAAATCTTATAGATGCTGAGGTTATTCCATATCTGAAAGATAAATATGAAACAGAGTATTTAGTACATAAAACAGTTCTTACATACGGATTGCCAGAAAGTGAGTTGGCAGAAAAAATAAGCGATTGGGAAAACGCTCTTCCTGATACAATTAAGCTAGCTTATCTTCCTTCGCCAGGCAGAGTTAGATTGAGATTGTCAGTCAAAGGAGATGATAAAACAAGATTGCATTCAGAAATAAATAATCAAGTAGAAAAACTAAAAGATATTTTAGGTGACTTGATTTTCGGGTATGACGATGAGCCAATAGAGAATATTGTGGCTAAGTTGCTTACTGATAATTCGAAGACTGTTTGTACAGCCGAAAGTTTTACAGGAGGAAAAATCGCAAATATGCTTACTTCTGTGCCTGGTAGTTCTAAATATTATAATGGCTCGGTTGTTTGTTATTCCACACAATCAAAAATTGATATACTCAAAGTTGATGCAGAGGTTATTTCTAATAAAACTGTGGTAAGTAGAGAGGTAGCTCAACAAATGGCAGAGAATGCCAGAGAAATGTTTAATACTGATTTTGCTATATCTACAACTGGAGTAGCTGGTCCTGATAAAGGAGAAGATGGAAAAGATGTAGGGACTGCTTACATAGCTTTTGCAACAAAGGATAAAACTATTGTTCAGGAACACAATTTCGGTCAGCCTAGAGAGAAAATGCAAGGTAGGGCAGTAGCTGTAGCTTTTGATATGTTACGTAAAGAATTATTGTAACTGTTTTAGAGTAATTGATTTGTTAATTTCAGCTCTAATTTATCGAAGTTGAGGTTTTTATGTCGATTTTTTAAGATGTTAAGTTTCTCTAACGTTTTTCTTACAAATTTCTGATGAGCATCACTAGATACGTTAAATGGTCTGTGATTTGCCGATGAAATTAGTTTTTCTATTTCTGAAATATCTTTTTGTGTAGTTGGCTCTATCCAATTTTCTAATAGTTTTTCCCAAACAAAATCAGTAGCCATTTCATTTGGGTGTACAAGATCCTTGTCGAAAAAACGGTAATCTCTAAGCTCGTCTATGACTAGTTCGTAAGATGGAAAATAGTTGGTGTTTGGGAGTTTCAATAAATCATTTATAGCTAAGTGTAGGGTAGATTTGCTAAGGTTGTTGTTGTGTGCTCCATCAGCCCAATGTCTTACAGGACTTACCGTGAAAACCACTTGAATATCTTTATTTATCGAACGTAGCTTGTCTATTAAAGTTTTTCCATGTTCAACTATTTCTGTAACAGTTAGCAAACGTTTGTCGAACTCTTTTTGAGGGATTTTATGGCAGTTTGCGACTAATTGATTATTCTCTTTGTAAGAGTAAATCCAAGCAGTTCCAAATGTTAAAAATAGTTGATTGGTACTTGCAAGGAAGTTGTGTGTAGTGTCTATCAATTTATTAGTAAACTCTAGAGCATCATCTAAATTCTCAAAAGAAAGCTCGCCATGCAAATCTAAATTTAACCACTTTTCGTTTCGGTATATCCAATCAGATTTATCAAATATTCTTTTATCTATGCATCTGTCTAAAAGCTTGAATATAGATATAGGATTAAATATAACTCCAAAAGGATTTACTTGAGTGTTGAACAATCTTTCAGAAAATTTATTTCCAATATTCCCCGAAAAACAAGAACCCATGAATAGTAAAT
>CAZIYK010000055.1:0-8980 GCA_964543445.1 uncultured Flavobacteriales bacterium | reverse complement strand
GGCAAGAAATCTAATACAGTTTCCAATTCCCCTATTTTAATTGCATTTCTGACCTTAGATGCACTAATAAAGTTTTCTTGATTATCTTCAGTCATACCCATCGCTTTTCGGGTAATTTCAAAAACTTTACAACCTACTTTTGGTAGGATTTCTTTCATAGCTTGATTGTACGAACGTGTGGTTTTACAGTAATTTTCTGTACCAATGTATCGTCGTTTAATACCGAGAATAGGAACAATGTATTCTGCGAAAATATTAACGTCTACCTCAGCCTGTTTATGTGTTATTTCATCCCAAGATTCCGATCTTAGAAAGTAGTTAGGGAAAATTGCACCTGAAACAATGTATGGACCTGATGAAAGAACTATTACATTATCAAGATGAGATACTCCTTCAGAGATAATTCTTTTTCTAACTTCGTAAGGAAATAAAGAGAGATTTTCTTTTACTACAAAAAGGTAAACAATATCGTTTTCAGCCGAAGCTTTTTCTATTAGAAATTGATGACCAAGGGTAAAAGGATTACAGTTAACTACAACCGATGCTATTTTGTCTGTTTTAATTTCAGATTTGTTTTGTAATAAATAATCTTGATAATCTAGTATGGTTTTAAATCCAAATTCCAATACTGAGAATAGTGGTTTTGCATTGGCAATTTCGTTGAATCCGAGACTTACAAAATATTTAGTGTTTTCGGGTTTTGTGTATACAAAGCATTGTTTGTAGTTTACAAGTATTTGGTCAGTAAGAAACGAAACAATGCTAGAGAAAGCAGAAGTTTCTCTAAATTTTTCAGCTACTATTACATATTTTAAAGTTTGATTTTGATAAGACCCTGTTGCAATAATTTCATCGTTTAGATTATATATTATTGCTGTGGTGTCAACCTCATCAGGATTATACTCAAATCCATATTCCGATAAAAAATTAGAAACGTATTTTACATCGAATGGATTTTCTAAGTCTAGTGTTTCTACTCTAAAGTCAGAATTTTCAAAACTCATTTTTTTGTTTCATTTATTACTAAATAGATAAATAATGATACGGCAATCATATCGGCTGCTCCACCTGGTGAAATATTATTTTCTAAACAAAATGTACATAATTCATTATATGTTTTATCTCCATTAAGTACATTTCCTGCTAGTGCTTTTAGTTCTTCAGCAGTATCAATTCCTTTTCGATACATAACGTTTGTATCGTCTAGGTTGTTAATTATAATTAGTAGTGCTTCAATTAAAACTTTATCAGTTTCAATTTTACTAGCCAATACTTGATTACTTAGATTATTAGATAAAAAAGGAAGTATTTTGTCAAACACAATAGGAAAACCGTATTGAGCTTGATATCTTGCTCCAGCTCCTTTTATTCCATATTTTCTGAATACATCACTGCCGTGAGTTGAGTTCTCAATATTATTTGCAAGCTCATCTTCAATAATATTTCGTGTAATGCTTTTTAGTGTTTTCTGAAAATTAGTTTCATCTACATAGTTTTCTTTTCTCAATATGTAAGCCATCGAAAACACAGATAATCCTAATAGAAAAACAAGACCTTTTTGAGTATTGATACCTCCAGTAGAAAGGAACATCTCATTTTCTGCACGAAGTCCTATTTCTCTTATTTCGGGTAAGGCATATTTTAAATCTTTTTGATAGTTAATTCCAAGTTCAGCAAATTCCTTCCAATATGTACTTAGGGCAGAGGTAGAATTCAAGAAAACTTGAAAATCCATATCGGTATGTGATCCTGAATTTACAAAATCAACCAAACCAGGTTTGGGAGTTAGCGATATTTCATAAAGTAGAACCTTTGTAGCGTATTGACTAAGCTTGTTGCTTATTTGCTCACTTCTTATCTTGATATTAAAGTTGTTGATACGATCAAAAACCACCTTTCTCAATTCTTCGAAAGTATGGTTCTGTTCGCGCATACACTGTACAGCAGTTTTATCAGCACAGATTAAACATTTCTTTTGCTTCCCCGAACTGACAGGCTGATTGTTTGTGTCAAAAATATCTACATCAATCAGCCTACCTAATTCGTGTCTTTTTTCAAAAGATTCAGTTAAATTCTTTATATGTCTTAAATCTGAATTTACTGATATTAATTTGGCTAAGAAAAAATCTCCAGCCTCATCAATGATAATTTTTTCATCATCAATATCAATTCTGTTAGCAATTAAAAATATTTTTAGCTCGCTGAGGATTGTTTTAAAGAAAGTATTTACATCCTCATTAGATTTAGGATAACCAGGAATATTTAGAGTTAGACTAATATTTGGGTATCCTTTTTTAGCTATTTCATTTCTAAAAGCCGACCTGTTTTCACGGGCAGAAAGAACGTTGTTAATACTGATAGATGATTCGTTATTAATCATGATTATTGTTTTATCTGGCGAATCACATCTATTACAGTACCATCGCGATATTCAACAATTCCTACCACTTTGTCAGTGTATTCTACATCTTTCTTTTTGCCAACAATCTTTTCAACTTCTACCTGCAAATCTTCAATTTTCTTAACGTTTAGACCTGCTTTAATTAATTTTTCTTCAATTTCAGGTCGTTGAGGATTTACACAAATACCTCTCTCAGTTACTACCACATCTACGGTATCTCCAGGAGTTACAACTGTTTGAACACGATTACATATTGTAGCAACTCTTCCTCTAAAAGAAGGACATACTACAACCGTAAGGTTTGCACCAGATGCAGTGTCGCAGTGTCCACCAGATGCTCCTCTTATGTATCCCATAGATCCTGTAATAACATTAATATTGAAATCAACATCCACTTCTAAAGCTCCTAGAACTACAATGTCTAGTTTGTTAGTCATACATCCGCAGTTGTAAGGATTGGCATATAAACCTGCAGAAATTTCAATATGACTAATATTGTTGTAAAGAGATTTACTAACTGCCGCATCGAAAGATTGTACATCAAAAATAGTGTTGAAAAGCCCTTCGTTAAGCATGTCTACTCCGTAAGAAGTAACCCCACCAAGTAAGAAACTTCCTTTTATGTTGGAGCTAATCATCTTTTCGCGAATAAATTTAGCTACAGCTAATGACGCTCCACCTGCACCAACTTGAAATGAAAATCCGGGATTAAAATATCCAGAATGTTGAATTGCGTCGGCTGCAAGTTTTGCTATTCTTAAATCTAATGGTGATTTTGTAATACGAGTTGTACCAGTAGCAATTTTTGAAGCATCACCAATAGAATCAACCTTTACAACATAGTCAACAAAGTTTTGTTGAATAGATAAAGGGTAACATGGAAATTCTACAAGATTGTCGGTAACAACAATAACCTGTTTAGCATAAAGAGAGTCGATATGTGCATATCCAAGTGATCCGAATGCTGATTTTCCAATTGCTCCAGTTGCATTACCTTCTTCATCAGCAGCAGAAGCTGCAATTATTGCTAAATCAATTGATATTTTACCAGTGTGTATTGCTCTTACTCTACCTCCGTGAGAATGTATAGTTATTGGCTGGTCTAAAATTCCTTCAGATACAGCTACACCCAATTCGCCTCTTAGTCCAGATGTCCATATTTTAGTAATGGTTCCATCTTTTAAATATTTTAAGATAGGAGTATGGCTATCGTTAAGAGAAGAGGAAGCAATAGTTATATCCTTAATGCCAAGTTCTGACAGTATATCTATAGATTTAACCAAAATATCATCTCCACTTCTAAGGTGATGATGAAATGTAACGGTCATTCCATTTTTAGGATTCGACTTTATTATGGCTTCTCTAAGATTGTCGCATAATTTGCTTTGATGTGGTAATTTTGCTTTGTTTGGTGGAGGAATAGTTATTTCGTTCATCCAACCTTTTTTTAATTTAGTCCATGCTCCGCTATATAGTTCTATTGAAGAGTGTCCTTTTATATTTTCAGGTATTTCTCTACCTAAGCAATTTTTCATAATGTTATGATGATATTAGTGTAGTTCTTTTATAAAGTAATACAACACAGGTTAAATAGAGTTATGATCTACACCTACAAGTTCTAAAACGTATCTAGCTCTAGCTACTACAGGAGCATCAACCATTTTGCCATCAACAGCAAAAACACCAATGCCTTCTTTTGTGTTTTTATTGAATGCTTTTATTATTTTGTAAGCCTGTCTGATTTCTTTATCGTTAGGTGTATATGCTTCGTGAACAATATCTATTTGACGAGGGTTAATTACAGCTTTACCCGAAAATCCTAATTCTCTTATGTATGTAGTTTCTTTAGCTAAACCTTCCTCATCGTCAATATCTACAAAAACAGTGTCTATGGCATCGATATGGTTTGCTTTTGCAGCCATTACTATCATTTTTCTAGCCAAGTCTATTCCGTAACCTTCTTTAGAACTTTTAATGTTCATATCAGCAGTTAAATCCTGACCACCTATGGTAATAGCATCTACTCTTTTTGAATATTTTGCTAAATCATACACATTCTGAACTCCAAGAGCTGTTTCTATCATTATGTGAAGAGTCATTTGGTTGTGAGGTAGTCCGTGTTTATCTTCTATCCTTTCAACTTCATATATCAACCTTTTTAGATCTTCTACTGTTTCTGTTTTTGGATATCTAATAGCATCAGGTTGTAGTGGAACTATTTCCTCTAAATCTGCCAATCCAAAAGGAGTGTCAAGGTGATTTACTCTTACACAAACTTCAGTGTCGTAGTAGTCAATATTTTTTATCATATTGCGAACCAAAATACGAGCAGAATCTTTTTGTGTTAAGGCTACGGCATCTTCTAAATCTAGTAATATACTGTCGGCTCCATATACTCCTCCAGACAATAGCATAGCTGGATTGTTCCCCGGAATATAAAGCATTGTTCTTCTAATTTTTTTCATAGTAATTAAATTTAAGAGTTAAATTAACGTACCTTGTTGTTGGTTAGAAGCTCTCATTAATACAGTTTCCATCCTTGCACATATTACAGTGTTAATAGCTCCTTTGTCTTTAACTACTAGATGTATGTCCTCAACAGAATATTTATCTAGAATTTCAATTATAAGATTTTCTATTTCCTCGCCATATTGTTTTTGAACATCAGAATTTAGATCTATAATTCTACCTTCACCTTTTAGTCTAGGCTCAGCTAAAATTAATATGTCACTTGACTCGAAAGAACCAGCTTGAGCTTTTTTTACTATTTGCATAGTGTTAGTTTTTGCTGTTATATTATATATAATCAGTGTTAATATTGTATTTCGAAAAGAAATTAGTTCTATTCTTTTGGTGGTGTAAAATTATAATTTTTATAGTGATTAATGTTACATTACTGATATGTAAAAAACATGATTTTTATAATGTTTTACTATTAGGTATGCTGTGTATAGCAAATAACTTTTCGGTGTAAATATGATATGTGAATTGTAACGATTAAACATGATACCTGTTGATGTTTAGATAGTTCTACTTTGATTATGTTTTTATTTATAATAGGAGGTATGGTTGTATTTTTTGAATTAACGAAAGAGATGAATGTTGCAACACATATTTGAATTAAAAAACTATTCTGATAGCATCAACATAACGTCATTTTTTCTTCATGATTTTAAGGTTGTCATAAAATGAACTATATAATTTTACGAAATAAATATTAATGCTTGTAACTAACTAAAATCATACAAAAATCTCATCTATTTTTTTATATTCGTCATCGTTCAATAAATATTGAATCAAACAGAAAATAATTATATAAAAATAAAATAAGACTTATGGCATTTGATATAGAAATGATCAAATCGGTTTATTCTCGTTTAGAGGAGAGAGTAGATGCAGCTCGCAAAGTTACAGGTACCCCTTTGACATTGGCAGAGAAAATACTTTATAATCACCTTTGGGAAGGTAACCCTACAAAAGCATTTAAAAGAGGAGAAGATTACGTAAACTTCGGACCAGACCGTGTGGCTATGCAAGATGCAACAGCTCAGATGGCTCTTTTACAGTTTATGCAAGCAGGTAGAGATAAAGTAGCTGTACCTACCACTGTACATGCTGATCACCTTATTCAGGCTAAAGATGGAGCTAAAATTGATTTGGCTACTGCAAATACAACAAATAAAGAAGTTTATGATTTCTTAGGATCTGTTTCTAATAAATATGGAATTGGTTTTTGGAAAGCAGGAGCAGGGATTATTCACCAAGTTGTTTTAGAAAATTATGCTTTCCCAGGAGGTATGATGATAGGTACAGATTCTCATACTGTTAATGCAGGAGGATTAGGAATGGTAGCTGTTGGTGTTGGTGGTGCTGATGCTGTGGATGTAATGGCGGGTATGCCTTGGGAACTTAAATTCCCAAAACTTATTGGTATTAAGCTTACAGGAAAATTAAGTGGATGGGTTGCTCCTAAAGATGTAATTCTTAAAGTAGCAGGGTTACTTACTGTAAAAGGTGGTACAGGTGCTATTGTTGAGTATTTTGGCGAAGGTGCTAAGTCTCTTTCTGCAACAGGTAAAGGAACAATTTGTAATATGGGTGCCGAAATTGGTGCTACAACTTCAACTTTTGGTTACGACGAAAGTATGGAGCGTTACCTAAGAGCTACTGATAGAAGCGATGTTGCTGATGCTGCAAACAAAGTAAAAAGTTACTTAACTGGTGATGATGAGGTTTATGCAAATCCAGAAAAATATTTCGATGAGTATTACGAAATTAATCTTGATGAATTAGTTCCTCATTTAAATGGACCTTTCACTCCAGATAGAGCTACTCCTGTAACAGAAATGAAGGAAGAGGCTAGAAAAAATGATTGGCCTTTAGATGTAGAATGGGGATTGATAGGTTCTTGTACAAACTCTTCTTACGAAGATTTATCTCGTTCGGCATCAATTGCTGAGCAAGCTGTTGAAAAAGGACTTAAGATTAAGGCTGATATGGGAATTAATCCTGGGTCAGAACAAGTTCGTTACACGGCAGATAGAGATGGATTGCTAAAAACTTTCACTGATTCTGGAGCTACAGTATTTACAAATGCATGTGGTCCTTGTATTGGTCAATGGGCAAGACCAGGAGCCGAAGAAGGGAAGAAAAATTCAATTGTTCATTCTTTCAACCGTAACTTTGCTAAGCGTGCTGATGGAAATCCAAATACTTATGCATTTGTAGCATCGCCAGAGATGGTTGCAGCAATCGCAATTTCAGGACGTTTAGATTTTAATCCAATTACTGATACTCTTACAAACGATAAAGGAGAGGAAGTAAAACTTGATCCACCTAAAGGATGGGAGTTGCCAGAATTAGGATTCGCAGTAGAAGATAATGGTTATCAAGCACCAGCTGAAGATGGTTCTAGTGTTGAGGTAAAAGTTAGTCCTACATCAGATAGACTTCAAATTTTAACTCCTTTTGAACCATGGAATGGCGAAAACATAATGGGAGCTAAATTGTTGATTAAGGCATTAGGAAAATGTACTACCGATCATATTTCTATGGCAGGACCTTGGTTGAAGTACCGTGGTCATTTAGATAATATTTCTAATAACTGTTTAATAGGAGCGGTAAATGCTTTTGGAGAAGTAACAAATAAAGTAAAGAATCAACTTGATGGTACGTATGGCGAAGTTCCTGCAGTAGCTAGAGCTTACAAAGCAGCAGGTGTTCCTTCTGTAGTTGTAGGAGATTCAAATTATGGAGAAGGTTCTTCAAGAGAGCATGCAGCTATGGAGCCACGTCATCTTGGAGTTGTAGCGGTTATAGTTAAGTCATTTGCTCGTATCCACGAAACAAACCTTAAGAAACAAGGTATGCTTGGTTTAACTTTTGCAAACGAAGCAGATTACGATAAGGTGCAGGAAGATGATACTTTCAACTTCATAGATCTTAAAGATTTTGCTCCAGGAAAACAACTTACTTTAGAGCTTGTTCATGCTGATGGTAGCAAAGATATTATTAAGTTGAACCATACTTACAACGAGCAACAAATTGAGTGGTACAGACATGGTTCTGCATTGAATATGATAAAAGCTCAAAATTCTAAGTAAATAATAATTTACGTCGTTCTGAGCGTAGTCGAAGAATCTGTTGGAGTAGAAGTAATGCTTCAGCAATATTGACGAATATTAAAGTATAAACACCGAATAATGAATTACGTTTTTGTAATTTATTGTTCGGTGTTTTTTATGGATAGATACTGATTATTGGTTATGAGCTGATTAATAATTGAAAGCATATAAAGTAACTCGTTCTGTTGTTTGCTTGGTGGTTATCTTACATTTTGTTTGTATATTAGAACACTAATTAATTTAAAATATAAAAAAGTAAAATTATGAGAAAAGCATTACTATTTCTTCTTGTTGTCTTCGGGGTCACGTTAAATGCCCAGGATATAATTAAGTTAAAAAACGGGAATGAGATAAATGGAGAATTAAAATCAATGGATAGAGGTGTATTGGTTATGGAAACGCCTTACAGTGATTCTGATTTTCAAATAGAATGGGATAAGTTGGCATACATAAAAACTGAGTCGAAGTTTATTATTTCACTTAGTAGTAAAAGTGTGAAAGACGTGAAGAAGGTTGTATCAAGTAGCGATAGTTTGGGTGATAGAATTATTGCTACGTTGGAAAGCTCTCCTAGTGATTCTAGTAAAGTTGTTTTACATACTGATAACGGAAGTAAAAGTGTATCGTTGGATCAGATTGTTTATCTTAATTCAGTAAATGATTCATTTATAAGTAGGCTTAGTGCAAGTATAGATGTAGGATTTAATCATACAAAATCAAATAATCTTAGACAGTTTAATATAAGCAGTTCTTTGGGTTATGAAGCTAATAAATGGGGAATTAATGGAGGCTTGAACGTTGTAAATAGTACACAAGATGATGTTGATAGAGTTCACAGATTAGATGCAAATATTGGATTGAATTGGTATTTGCCTAAAAATTTCTATTTAATAGCATCAGCAAACTATTTAGAGAATGATGAAATGCAATTAGATTTAAGATCTACATATAAAGG
>CAZIYK010000054.1:4084-9074 GCA_964543445.1 uncultured Flavobacteriales bacterium | reverse complement strand
GCTCTGGTTCTTCAGAAACATTTAAGTGGTATAAATTACCATAAAACTCATCAAAACCATGCATTGTAGGAAGGTGCTCATCTAAATCACCTAAATGGTTTTTACCAATTAGAGCAGTCATATAACCATAAGGTTTCAATAATTCCGCTAGAGTTACATCTTCTTTTTGAAGTCCTAATGGGTTTCCTGGCTGACCTACAGTGGTAAGTCCTGTTCTAACAGGTTTTTGTCCTGTGATAAAAGCTGCTCTACCCGCAGTACAACTTGGTTGTGCGTAATGATCTGTAAAAAGCGCGCCTTCATGTGCTATCCTGTCGATATTTGGTGTTGGATATTGCATACCCAATGTGTAAGCACTCAAAGAGTTTGGTGATACATCATCTACCATAATCACAAGGATATTTGGTTTTTTGTTTTGTGCTTGCATTGCAAAACTAAATAGTACTGCAAAGACTAGTAACAGTTTCTTCATAACTTTACTTTGATTTTAATTGGAATTAGTGTTGTTATTTGAAACTTGGCTGGCCGTGTTACGTTTGGTCGGACCATCGTGAGAGGAATCAGATCGTGGTAAAAATGGCTAGTTTGTAGTTTCGTATATCAATAATACGATAATTTAGCAACAATTAGAAGAATTTATTGAGTTATTTTCATTGAAACTGTATGATCATTAGAATGTTATGAGTAATATTTTATGTAAATCTTCAGGTGGGTTTTTGTTTTCGGAGATTGATTTGTTTGCGTGAGCGATAGAATCGGCATCCTTTTTTATACTCATACTTCGACTCTTCTTAGGAACCGAATAAAAAAGATATAGCGGATAGCCTGCCTTGCCGTCAGGCAGGAGCGACCTGAAACGTAAGAGGAAGGACACGCCCAAAAAAATACCTCCAAAATTTCTCGCGAAACTCTGAAGGTATTTTGTAATTCTAGGTACTTAAAACGTTAAGTACTTTTTAACTTTCTATGTTAACTTTTGGCTGTGAAATCAAATTTTCCACCTTCCATGTAGCTTTCAATTGGCTCACATGCACAAACAAGGTTTCTGTCGCCATAAGCATCGTCTATACGACGTACTGCTGGCCAGAATTTATTTTCGGCAATCCACTCTAGCGGATAAGCTGCTTGCTTACGTGTATAAGGTAAATCCCATTCGTCGTTAGTAAGCATTCCTAATGTGTGAGGTGAATTTTTAAGAACGTTGTTGTTCTTGTCGCAATCGCCATTTCCAACAGCCATAATTTCTTTTTTGATAGAAACTAATGCTTCGATAAAACGATCTAGTTCAGCTTTGTTTTCCGACTCTGTAGGCTCAATCATAAGCGTTCCACCAACAGGGAAAGACACTGTAGGTGCGTGGAATCCGTAATCCATCAATCGCTTAGCAATATCAGTAACTTCTATTCCTTGCTCTTTGAAAGGACGAGTGTCAACAATCATTTCGTGAGCTACTCTACCTGCGTTTCCTGTGTAAAGTATTTTGAATTCTTTAGCCAACTCAGATTTCATGTAGTTAGCGTTAAGAATTGCCATTTTTGTACTGTAACGCAAACCTTCTTCGCCAAGCATAGTAATGTAGCTGTAAGTAATAAGGTTTACTAAAGCCGATCCCCAAGGAGCAGCCGATACTGCAGTTATTGCATTTTTACCTCCTGTAGGAACAACTGGATTAGAAGGTAAGAATTGTGCCAAGTGAGAAGCAACTCCTATTGGTCCAACTCCTGGTCCTCCACCTCCGTGAGGTATAGCAAAAGTTTTGTGTAGGTTCAAGTGACAAACATCGGCACCAATTTCGCCAGGGCTAGTTAATGCAACCTGTGCATTCATATTAGCACCATCCATGTAAACTTGTCCTCCATTATCGTGAATGATTTGACAAATTTTGCGTATTGGTCCTTCGTAAACTCCGTGAGTAGAAGGGTAGGTAACTAGCAAACAAGCTAAGTCGTCCTTGTGTTGTTCTGCTTTTGTCTGTAAATCTTCTACATCGATATTTCCTTCTTCAGTAGTTTTTACAACAACAATTTTCATTCCTGCCATTACTGCTGATGCTGGATTTGTACCGTGAGCAGATGCTGGAATCAATGCGATATTTCTGTGCTCTTCGCCAATAGATTTTAGATAAGCTCTAATTACTAGCATTCCTGCATACTCACCACTAGCACCAGAGTTTGGCTGAAGAGATGTAGCTGCAAAACCTGTAATTTCGCTTAAATAATTTTCTAGATTACGGAATAACTCGTGGTAACCTGCTGCTTGCTCGCGTGGTGCAAATGGGTGTATATTTCCCCATGATGGCCACGAAAGTGGAAGCATCTCTGTTGCTGCGTTTAGTTTCATTGTACAAGAACCAAGTGCAATCATTGAGTGATTCAACGATAAATCTTTACGTTCTAATTTTTTGATGTAACGCATCATATCTGTTTCAGAGTGGTATTTGTTGAATACCTCATGTGTCATGAAATCAGATGTACGAACTAAGCTCTCAGGAATTTTACTTTCTGAATTATCTACAGATGTAAATGCTTCGTGTTTTGTGTGAATTGCTTCAGCAAGAATGTCAAGAATTTCGTTAACATCGTTAAGAGAAGTAACCTCATTCAATGAAATTCCAATCTTAGTATCGTCAATGTAAAGGAAGTTTACTTTTTTACCTTCGGCGATACGTTTTACAGGCTCAGTAGAAATTCCACTTGGGTGAGTTTCTTCGCCTAAGTCGATTACTAAAGTATCGAAATAGTTTTTGTTAAGTTGTTTTAAACCTAGTTTTTCAACTCCTTTTTCTAGAGTTTTAGTAAGGTCGTGAACTTTGTTTGCAATATATTTTAAACCTTCTGGTCCGTGATAAACACCAAACATACCCGACATTACAGCTAGTAAAACCTGTGCAGTACAAATATTTGAAGTTGCTTTTTCTCTTTTTATGTGTTGCTCTCTAGTTTGTAGAGCCATACGCAATGCAGGGTTTCCATCAGCATCTTTAGAAATTCCGATTATACGTCCTGGTATGTTACGTTTGTATGCTTCTTTAGTTGCGAAGAAACCTGCGTGTGGTCCTCCGTATCCTAGTGGAAGTCCGAAACGTTGAGTTGCTCCAACTACTACATCTGCTCCCCATTCAGCAGGAGGTGTAAGTAGTACTAAAGAAAGTAAATCGGCTGCAACTGCAACTTTTACTTCTTTTTCGTTAGCTTTTTTTACAAACTCAGCATATTCGTAAACTTCACCGTTTTTAGCAGGATATTGAACTATTGCTCCAAAAAACTCATCTGTAAATTCAAATGTTTCGTGATCTCCGAAAACTAGCTCTATCCCTAGTGGAGTAGAACGAGTTTTAAGTACGTCTTGTGTTTGAGGTAAAACTTCGTTAGAAACAAAGAATTTGTTAGCATTAGCTTTTTTCTTTGCTCTTGATCTAGAGCTCAACAACATTCCCATAGCTTCAGCAGCTGCAGTAGACTCGTCTAGCAACGATGAGTTTGCAATTTCCATACCTGTAAGGTCGGTAATCATAGTTTGGAAATTAAGTAAAGCTTCCAATCTACCTTGTGCAATCTCTGCTTGGTAAGGAGTGTAGGCTGTGTACCAACCCGGGTTTTCGAAAATGTTACGCTGAATTACACCTGGCAAAACAGATGCGTTGTATCCAAGTCCGATGTATGTTTTGAAAATTTGATTCTTACTAGCTAATCCTTTAATGTGAGTCATGTAATCTACTTCAGAAAGAGGCTCAGGAAGGTTTAGTTTTTTTGGAAGAAGAATATCATCAGGAATTGTTTCTTTGATTAAATCATCTAGAGAATCAACACCTATTGATTCTAACATATCTTTCATATCTTGGTTCATTGCACCAATATGACGATATAAAAATTTCTCTGTTCTCATTATATATAGATGTGTTGTTATATTTTAATAATAAATTATAATTTTTTGATAGGCGAATTTAATAAAATAAAAGTATAGTTTGGATTATTTGATAAACTGTAATCAACACTTTATCATTTATTTAACATATCGTATAGATTGTAACTATGGAATAAGTAAAAATAACGAGCATATTCTTTATATATTTGATAATAAGATATGATAGGAAGAATTAAAACATTTTTGGTAGATAGTAATTTGTTTGTTGCATTAGGCGTTTGGAGTTTAGTGAAACTCACAGGTTTGCTACATAATATAGATGTTGATTTTTTCGCTATTTTTTCTTTATTCTCAACTCTGTTGGTTTATTCGTTCTCTCTGTTGTTTTCTCATGGCAAATCGTCGGGTTTCAAAAAACTTTTCTTTTCGAGTAAGATGTTGGTGCATAAATTTGTGTTTTTGCTTTCGGCATCTGTATTGCCATTTTTTCTGATTCAGTTTGATTCTTATATGTTGTTAGGATTGATACCTGTGGCAATAGTTTCTTTTTTGTATCCAGTAGAAATAATTAGAGAGGAGCAACGCAAAGTTACTTTAAGAGAATTTCCGTATCTAAAAATCTTTTTAATAGGAATTTCGTGGGGTGTAGTTACAGTGTTATTGCCTATGCTTTTCGCAAAGGAAGAATTGTTAATGTCTGATTATTTCGAAGCATTGGTAAGGGCAATGTTTGTTATCGCAATCACTATTCCTTTTGATGTAAGAGATGTTAAGTCTGATAGTCCGGATATGAAAACTATTCCCCAAAAGTTTGGAGTTGCTAGGGCAAAAATACTTTCTTACATTCTATTGGCTTTTAACTTCATCTACTACTTGTGGTTAGATAAAGTAGGAGTGGAGACTTCTGTTTTTATTTTTATTACTCTTCTGTTTACTTCGTTGCTTGTTTTGTTTTCTAATTCCAACAAGCCTAAATTTTATTACACTGTACTTATAGAAAGTACATCGTTGTTGCTTTTTCTTAGTTTTTACATTTCTTAAAACATCTTTTTCTAGTTTTTTTCAGAATTTATTTCGGTATTGATAACTTAATATTCGTAGCTTTAATCTTGATTCGTAAAGGATA
>CAZIYK010000054.1:0-3984 GCA_964543445.1 uncultured Flavobacteriales bacterium | reverse complement strand
GATATGAAACAATTTAAGATTACAAAGAAAGAGGGGCATCAAGTTGATTTTGACGAGAGTAAGCTTAGGACATCTCTTGTTAATTCTGGTGCTAGTTTAGAGATTATAGATAAAGTAGTTGAAGAGTTGTATTTATATGTTCACGATGGCATGTCAACTCATAAGGTTTATAAAAAAGCATATTCAATTTTATCTAAATTATCTCATAGGGCTGCAGGTAGATATAGATTGAAAAATGCTATCATGGAATTGGGACCTACGGGTTATCCTTTCGAAAAATTTGTTGGTGCTTTGCTTAGAAATCAAGGTTACGAAGCAACTACAGGTCAAATAATAAAAGGGAAATGTGTTAATCACGAAGTTGATGTTGTTGCCGAAAATGACAATAAAATGATTGTAGTTGAGTGCAAATTTCATCAAGAGGGGAAGAGCAAGAGCGATGTTAAAGTGCCTATGTATATAAATTCTAGGTTTGGCGATATTTTGGATGTTTGGAAAAAAGAGGATATTCTTAAAGGCAGGAAGTTTGAAGGTTGGTTAGTTACTAATACTAGATTTACCGAAGATGCAGAGAATTTTGGTAGATGTAGTGGATTGAAATTATTATCGTGGGATTATCCTAAAGGTAATAGTCTGAAAGATATGGTGGATATGTCGGGCTTACATCCTTTAACGACCTTGAAAAGTTTAACAAGCAAAGAAAAGATTAGAGTGCTAGAGCAAGGAGTGGTTTTGTGCAAAGAGCTAACAGAAGAAGTCCTTATAAATAGCGATATCGAAAGGCGAAAATTTAAACGAATCTTGAAGGAAGCTAAGCATATTAGTGAACTTATGTAATAATGTTTCTATCAGACTTATAGCTCATCCAATATTTTCTTCGCTTTTGTGTGTATGCTGTAAGAATATGGGAAATCATTTAAATCAAGACATTTTTCTAGATTCTTTTCTGCTTCTTCATTGTTGCCAAGGTCGCGATAAAGTTCGCCTAGATGCAAATAAGCATTAGCTTGATAATGAAATTTGTTGTTGAATTTATATGAAGTACATTTTTCGAAATTTTCTATAGCATTGTTTGCTTCATTTAGTTTTAGGTAAATGCTACCTAGCCTGTAATAGTAGATTATTAAATCGCTATCTGTGTTACAAATTTCAGATTTTGGTTGATTAAGTAAAGTTTCTTTGGCTTTATTATATAATCCACCATCGAAAAGAAGTTGAGCTTTTATCAAAGCAGGTTGTATGATGTAAGTAACTTCATTTACAGCAGATTTATCACTCTCACTTTGTGAATCGTACTTGTAAGAAGTTATTAAATTCACATACTTTTTGTATTGATATTGGCTATTTCGTAACAATTCTAAGTATGCCAAATATCTGTAACTCGATTGTTTGAAACTGTCTGTTTTTGTGTTTTTTAAGAAAGTTTTTAAATACTTTTCTGCTTTGTAATTCAGACTGAACGCTAATAATTTACCTGTAAAGTAATTTAAATAGTTCATTTTGTTTTGCCAAACTTGTTCGTTCTCAATAAGTAAATCTTTGGCAGCTTCAATATTGTTATCTTTATAAAGGAGGTAAGCCTCGTAATAAATCATTACAGGATACGATTTGTAGTTTTCTATGGAGCTAGAAATACGTACATTATCGACTTTTCCGAATTCTTTTTTAGAAAATACTTCTATAAATATTGACTTATCCTTAATTACACCGTCATCAATGTTTTTTAAGGAATTTGTGATATTTTTAATACCATCATTGTAATTTCCTTCAATGCCGAAAAAACTTGCTATAGATTTGAAATTGTCGGGTATCTGACTAAAAGTACAAAGTTGCAATCCGTAGAGAGTTTTTATAGGAGCAAAATCAGGATATTTTTTTATTGCTGATTTAGCAAGCTTGCTAGCTTTAAATGTGCTGTATGCACTCGACATTTTATTGTCGAGTCTTATACTTATCAACGATTTCATGGTAAGCATTTCAATCTGAAAATAGCTTATCCAGGGAGATTTTAAACCAGATGAATTTACTATGTCTAAGTAAAAGGAAATGGAATCATTCTTTAGTACTTCGTTGCTATAATTGTTTAGCATTACATTGAAAAAGTAGTTGCTAGACTTTATGTAGGCTTCGGTAGCCTCAATTTTATTATCAACACCAAGTAAAATAGAATCTGATTTGGAGAAATTTAATTTTAAAACTTCATCGTATGCATGTTCGTACTCTTTATTCCATATTTCTTGCGAATACAGATTAGAGGAGATAGCAATGGTAAATAACAATAGTAGTTTTAAAACTTTCAATCCTTATATTTTTAGGAGAACAAAAATAAAAAAGCTGCCAATATAATTGACAGCTTAGATATGTTTTTATGTAATATGTTTTCTATTACTAAAAAGAAGGAAATTCTTTTTCCATTTTTTCTTTCTCTTCTTCAGCTAATGCTGGATCAACAAGAATTCTACCACTATGCTCATCGATGATGATTTTCTTACGTGTAGCAATTTCTAATTGACGTTGAGGTGGAATAGTGAAGAATGATCCTCCTGATGCTCCACGCTCGATACTTACTACAGCCAATCCGTTTCTTACATTTTTACGAATACGTCTGTATGCTGCAAGTAATCTTTCGTCGATAGTATTTGCTAACTCTTCAGATTTTGCAACAAGTGCATCTTCTTCTTTTTGAGTTTCAGCAAGTATGCTATCAAGTTCGTCTTTTTTATGAGCAAGGTGAGATTTTCTAGTATCTAATTTCAAAGTAGAAGTCTCTATAACTTGTTTTACTTGTATGATTTTGGCCTTAGCCTCACCAATTCTTTTTTCAGCAAGTTCTATTTCCAATCCTTGAAATTCAATTTCTTTTGAAAGAGAATCGTACTCACGATTGTTACGTACATTCTTTTGTTGCTCGTTGTATTTTTCAACAAGCTTATTAGACTCTTCGATAGAAATTTTCTTCTCCTTGATGCTATCTTCTAGCTCAACAATCTCAGTGTTTAATTTCTGGAGACGTGTTTCAAGTCCTTCAATTTCATCTTCTAAGTCTTCAACTTCTAAAGGAAGTTCACCACGTACATCGCGGATTTTATCGATTTTTGAATCAACTAATTGAAGATCATATAAAGCTCTTAACTTTTCTTCTACTGTGATATCCTTATCGTTTCCCATTTACAAATAATTGATTGGATTCGTATTAAATTCAGATAAAGCGACTGCAAATTTAGTAATTTTTTTGCTAAGATATTCAAACAAAATGTTTTTTGTGAATTGTTCACTTTCATAGTGTCCAATATCGGCAATTATTATCTTGTCCTCAGCTTGATAAAAGTCGTGGTATTTAAAATCGGAAGATATAAAAACATCGGCACCACTAGCAATAGCAGCTTTTGTAGCAAAACTTCCTGATCCGCCTAAGACTGCAATTTTTTTAATTTTACCACCTAATAATCGGCTGTGTCTGATGCATTTTGTAGGTAGTTTTTCTTTTAGAAATTTTAAAAACTCTAATTCAGACATCTCGTTTTCTAATTCACCCGTCATTCCAAGACCAATATGTTGATTAGAATTGTCTAAAGTTGTAATCTCATACGCCACCTCTTCGTAAGGATGAACTTCAAAAAGCGTTGATAAAATTTTACTTTCTAGGTGTGACGGAAAAGTAATGTTGATATTAGTTTCTTTTTCGGTATGAAATATTCCTTTTTCTCCAATTACAGGATTAGAATCTTCGTTGCCTCTGTATGTTCCGTTGCCATCAATATTAAAACTGCAATTGTCGTAATTTCCAATACTTCCTGCACCAGCATTAAATAGAGCTTTCCTCACAGTGTCGCTATCTTTTAAAGGAACGTAAGTGCTAAGTTTTTTAATTGTATTTTCCTTTGGAATCAGTATTTGTTTATTAATAGCTCCGAGTTTTTTAAGCACAATGTCGTTAACTCCTTGCCACGAAACATCTAAAGCTGTATGTATTGCATAAATAGC
>CAZIYK010000053.1:2036-9136 GCA_964543445.1 uncultured Flavobacteriales bacterium | reverse complement strand
TAATTCAAATTCTTAGAATGTTTACTGTTTACAAATAAGACATTTGCTAGTGTTTCGTAACCTTTAAACATGTCGTAATTGCCATCAATATCATCATACGAGAATTCTGTCATAATTAAATCTGCATCGATAGATTTCTCGTTAATAATGTCCTTATATCCATTTTCACTTTTACATTCAATAATTTCGATATTGGATGGAGATATAGGCAATCTTCTTCCAAGAATTAGCTGATTAAGTCTTGTTTCTTCATCTTTTCTTGATCCTCGGTAAATTGAGAATATTTTTATCTCGCCTTTTTTCCAATCTTTATGGCCAAGTAAAATATATGATAACAGAATCATCAAATTAGATGTTTCGTAGTCATCGCCAGTCATCCAAATATGAATATTTTTTCTGAATCCATATCCGCGATGAGAGCTAGAAAGTAGGCAAACATCAAAATTTGTAGCTAATAATAGCGGTGCAACTTCTTTGAATTTATTTAACTCTTCAAGGTTTTCTCTAAAGTATTCGAAAACCATCAAATTATGATTTTTACCAGAGATACTAGAAAGTTGCACTACCTGTGCCATAGCAGAAGTGTACGATGGACTTACAATGGTATCAACTACAACATTAGAGCCCGATCCTCTATTCATCTTGATTAATTTCTCGATAGATTTTTCGGCTTCATTGTGAGTTTCTTTGTTTAAGAAACCTTTTATGAATTTTATATAAGTACCAAATCCATATCGTTGAGAAATCCATCTCATAAGGTCGTATCCATCCTTGTTTTTGTATGCGTTATCAGTTACAATCACAGCAAAAGGACGCCAATAGTTATCTTCGCTATTAAAATCTTTCTTCTGAGTTAAAACTTGTAATTGTCTACTCATTTGATAAATAACACCTCTAAATAGTTTTACAAAACCACCTTTATCTTTGTTGTGTTTAGATATATATAAATATATCAATCCCATAAACAAAAGAGATAAAAATGCGAACCCAGAGTTCATTTTAAACATTAGCCAGAACGAGAATAATGCTCCCGTAAGTGAAATATACCAATGCGAACGGAAAGTTGGTCGGAATGAAGGATCAGCCGAAAAATGTTCTAAGAACGAGATACTATTAAGAGCACCGTAAGTAACCATGAAGAACATGGCAATAACTTCTGCAACAAAGTTAATATCACCAATCGCTATAAAGAAAAATCCAATGGCAATACTTATAACTGTAGCATTTAAAGGTTCGTTGTTGCTTTCTTTTTCTTTCGAAATGAAATCATTAAGTTTTTTTGAAGGAAAAATATTATCAATTCCTAGAGCTTGAAGTGTACGTGGAGCAACCATTACAGATCCTAAAGCTGAAGAAATAGCAGCAGCACCAAGTCCGATAGGAATAATTGGTCCCCAAATAGCAATATTCTCCATTATTAGCTGGTTGTTTGCCATATCTTCTAATGATGCAGATGTAACAAGTTTATAAGCAACAAGCATATAAATAATTATTCCTGCAGCAGTAGCCCAAAGTGTACCTCTTGGAATAGAAGTTTTAGGATCTTTTAAATCTCCAGATAATCCTAAACCAGCAGCAATACCAGTAAATGCAGGGAATATAATTGTAAATACCATGAAAAAAGAATCATGGTTGTCAATTGTAGCAATGAAATCAACCTCACTAAAAGGAATTTGAGATTCTCCTAAGAAAAACATCAATAGAGAAACGAATAATAGAGCAACAATCGCATAAAGAGCTTTTACACCAATATTAGCTCCTTTTGTAAGCATTAGGATACTCAATAATCCCATAGACACTAATCCTACTACTTTTTTGCTTAGCAAATAGGGTAGTATAGGTCCTAAAACATCAGCATAGTTTTGACTTAAATATTCTGCAAAAGGATGAAAAGCTTCGGCAAATGCAATAATGTAGAAAGCAATACTAATAGCTTGCGATAAGAAAAGAGCAATACCAATAGCTGCACCAATGTTTAGTCCAAACGAACGAGAAATAATATAATAAGCACCACCACCTTCAACTTTCTGATTTGTTGCAATTTCTGCAACAGCCATAGCGGTAGGTATGGTTACTAAATGTCCTAATAGGATTATAGCCACTGTTCCTAAGAAACCTGTATGTGCCACAGCATATCCAAATCGAAGGAATAAAATTGCTCCTAAAATAGTAGAAATAGCAGTAGTGAAAACAGGCCACGAACCTAATGTAGCCTTACTTTTTATAGAATGTGTACTCATTAACCAATAATTATTTGTGCTTTTGGATATTTATAGTCCGAAGATATTAATCCTTTACTTAATGCATAGCCTAATGTTAATAATCCAACTCTTCCTACAAACATTGATATCATTATAACTATTCTTCCACCTGTAGATAAATCAGAAGTAATACCTCTTGTTAATCCTACTGTGGCAAAGGCTGATACTTCTTCGAAAGCAAGATTTAAAATGCCTTTATCTCCATCAGTAATTGATAAGACAAATACGCTTATGAAAATTACTGCTACTGAAAATAGGAAAATTAGTAAGGCTTTATTTACGTTGTCAAAACTTATTGTTTTCTTATCAATATCTATAGTTTTTTTACCTCTCAATGTAGAATATGCCGACATGAATAACACTGTGAAAGTATTTGTTTTAATACCACCTCCCGTTGATGCAGGTGATGCACCAATATACATTAGCATAAGCATGAAAACTGTCATAGGAATACTCATAGCACCAATATCAACAGTGTTAAATCCTGCAGTACGTGTAGTTACTGATTGGAAAAATGCATTAGTAAGCTGATCTGCCATTCCCATTCCTTTTAGTGTATAACTTTGTTCTAATAGCATAAATGCTACTGTCCCAACAATTATTAAAATGATTGTTGTGTTTAATGAAATTCTAGAGTTTATAGATAGCTTTTTCCATGGTTTGTTCCACAGCTCTTTCATTTTTCTTAAATCGAAAATTTCATGTAAAACAGTAAAACCTGTTGATCCTAATATAATCAAGAAGGCAATAGTAATTTGTAGCACATTCTGATGTCTTATACTTTCTTGAAATAAACCATCGCTGAATGTAGAGAAACCACCATTGTTGAATGCTGAAACGGCATGAAATAACGAATCAAAAATCTTATCTCTTAAATTAGGGAAATGAGCATTATCACCCCATGAGAAAAATATTATTATAGCTCCAACTAATTCGATGAAAAACGAAAATTGAAATACTTTTTTAATTAAAGTTTTACTTTCATTGATACTCCCAACACTGAAGTTTTCCTGGATAATACTCTGATATTTAATTCCAACTTGTTTACGAGCCATCAATGCAAATAGGGTAGCAAATGATATTATATTTAATCCCCCTAATTGAATAAGTAGCATTATCACCACTTGTCCTCTTACAGTGAAATATGTGGCTGTATCAACAACTATTAAGCCAGTAACACACGATGCACTTATTGAAGTAAACAAAGCATCCATAAAAGGCATACTTCCTTCCATAGTTGTCATTTTTGGAAGCATTAACAAAATAGCTCCAAACAATATCAATACGAAGAACGATAACAATAATAGTTTAGGAGGCGAAAGTTTTATGTTAGGTATTCTAGCACTAACCTTACTAATCTCTATGAAAAAGAAAAACAAGAAATAAAATTGCTCAACATATTCTTTCAGGTGAAATCCATCTCCTTGAAAGTTGAATTTATCAGCCATCCAATAGATAACATTAAATCCTGCAAATACTAAAATAACGTGTATAATTACAATAGCAACTAATGTACCTTCGATTCTAGAAGTAGAGAAATATGTTTTTGGCTGATAGGTGTATAAGTACCCTACAAAATATTTTAAAACTTGTAAAGCTATTAGAGTGCCAAATGAATACACTAATAAAGTGTCTAGAAATTCATTTTCAGGAAAGCCGTGATATTCCAAGTAAGTGAAAAGTCCGGCTACAACCATGAATATACTCCATTTGTCTAAGAAATTCTGAGCTCCACTTTGTGAGTCATATAGTTTTAGGTTTATGGATTCCCTTATGTTAAGAAGAAAACGAGTAATTTTATCTTTCACTGTATTTAGGAATTAAATGGTTTGATTTTGTTATAAAACTTGATAAAAATAAAAATTTTAATCTAATAGTTATCGATTAAAAATAGAATAATAAAAAAACCGCTTAATCAAATATTGAAAATGCGGCTTTATATCTTTATTATCTTCTATGATATCTATTCATCATCAGAAAACTGACTTCTTAAATGTGCCATTTTTATTGCAGCAATACCACACTCAATACCTTTGTTTCCGTGTTTACCACCAGATCTGTCAATAGATTGTTGAATATTGTCATCAGTAAGAACTCCAAATATAATAGGAATATCTATTTGCATATTTAGGTCTTTAATACCTTGTGCTACTGCCTGACATATAAATTCGAAGTGACGAGTTTCTCCTTGAATAACACTTCCTAATACTATTATAGCATCTACATCCAATCTTTCACCCATAAGAGTAGCACCATAGATAAGTTCAAAACTTCCTGGTACATCCCATCTTACAATGTTTTCTGGATTAGCTCCATTGTCTAATAGAGCTTGTTCTGCTCCTTTGTAAAGGTTCTCAGTAATCTCTGAATTCCATTCAGAAACAACAATCCCAAAGCGCAAATTTGCAGCATTTGGGATTGTTGATTGATCGTAATGAGATAAATTTTTATTTACCGTAGCCATTATATCTTATTATTTTTGTGAAGCAATAGCTCTTTCTATATACTTATCAATAGATGCAGCTTCTGCTGATTTAGGATAATCATTCTTAATTCTTTCGAAGTAATCTTGAGCTTTATCGAATTTCTTTAATTCCATTGCAACTGTACCTGCTTTCATCAAATACAATGGAGTAGTAAAGTCGTTCTCGTTTGCATTAGCAGCTTTCACATAGTAATCTAGAGCATCTTCAAGTTGATTTAATCCAACAAAAGCATCTCCAATTGCACCTTTAGCAATAGGACCAACCATTTTGTCATCAGATGAGAATTTCTCTAAATACTTAATAGCCTCGTCGTATTTACCAAGTTTTAGGTAAGAAAGACCAGCGTAATAGTTTGCTATGTTACCAGATTTAGTCATGCTATAATCGTTAGCAATATCTAAAAGACCTAGGTATTGTCCGTCTCCTTTAAGTGCAGTGTCATAAGAACCTCTTTCGAAATATTGTTTAGCATTAAACAATTCGTTTGTAGCTTCTTTTTCTTTAGGAGCAAGGTAATAATGATTAAAAGCCATATATCCCGAAATTATTACAACAACGGCTAGTACAGCTCCAATTATTACATTCTTATTATTTTCAACAAATTTTTCAGATTTACTTGCAGCAATTTCTAAATCCTTAAATACTTCCTCAGTAGTACTCTCTTTGTGTTTTACTTTCTTTGACATCAGTATCTGTTTTATTTTAACTGCGCAAAAATAATATTTTATAACAATATCGAAACCTTTATGTTGATTTTATTTCACAATATTTTTAAACAGTATTTTTTCGTTTGTCATTAAGGTTTTTAGAAGGGTTTGTCGTGGTAATTGATTGATTCTTCGGGTGTTGTGGTGTTTTGAAAGTGTAGTCACTTATTTGTGGATTAATTAACTGTAGTTTCTTTTATACTTTTAACTTTGTGTCATCGAAAATTTTAATGAAAAAATGTATTTAAAGAAGCTAAACCTTGTTAATTATAAAAATTTCGAGACTGCTCAGTTCGAATTATCTCCACAAATTAATTGTTTTGTGGGAAACAATGGCATAGGTAAAACTAACGTGTTAGATGCAATATATTATTTGTCTTTTACTAAAAGTTATTTCAATTCAATAGATGGGCAAAATATCAGACATGGAGAATCTTTTTTTGTAGTTGAGGGAGTTTTTGACAGAAAGGATAGAGAAGAGCATGTTTTTTGTGGAGTTCAGAAAGGCAAGAAGAAAACCATAAAAAGAAATTCTAAATTATATCCTAAAATTCAAGATCATATAGGTCAATTTCCTTTGGTGATAATTTCTCCATCTGATAGAGATTTAATATCGGAGGGAAGCGAAGTAAGAAGAAAATTTATTGATGGGGTTATTTCTCAGTTCGATTCAGAGTATTTGAATGATTTACTTAATTACAATAAACAATTGGCTCAAAGAAACGCACTGCTCAAATATTTTGCTAGCAACAGACTTTGGGATGAGGATAGTTTGATGGTTTATGATGAAATTATGAGCGATTTAGCTCAGAATATCTATCAGAAAAGGAAAGAATTTATAGATGATATGTTACCTACGTTTTTAGATAGATATAATTCAATATCTGAAAACAATGAATTAGTTACTATTCAGTATAAATCTTCCATAGAAGAAGATTCACTATTAAATCAGTTGAAGGAAAGTAGGGGTAAAGATAAAATTTTGCAATATACATCGGTGGGTATTCATAAAGATGATTTGAATTTCAAACTAGGAGATTATTCCATTAAGAAATTCGGTTCTCAAGGACAGCAAAAAACATTTCTTATAGCTTTGAAATTAGCTCAGTTTGAATATTTGAAAAGATTAAAGAATGTAACACCAATTTTACTTTTAGATGATATTTTCGATAAATTGGATGAGAACCGAGTGGCACAAATTGTAAGATTGGTAAATCATAATCATTTTGGGCAGATTTTTATATCTGATACTCACTCCGAAAGAACAGAAAATATAGTTAAATCAATAAATGAGGAATATAAAATCTTCAAGCTTTAATAACGATTTCAAAGAATATTGCTAAAATTATGTACAAGAAAAAATCAAGGTTTACTAGAAGAAACGAGCCAATAAGCTTAGCTGATGGATTGAGAGATGTTTTTGCTGAATATAGAATGGAGGAGAAGCTTGATATTGTTGAAATAAGAGAAAGGTGGAGTGAAATTATGGGAGGAGCAATAAGTAATAAAACTGCTTCGATGAACCTTAATAATGGAATTCTTACTATTAAAATTACTTCGTCAGTACTTTTACAAGAATTATCTTTTGCAAAGGATAAAATAAAATCTCACCTGAATGAAGCTCTAAAAAAGGACATTATAAAAGA
>CAZIYK010000053.1:0-1936 GCA_964543445.1 uncultured Flavobacteriales bacterium | reverse complement strand
CTATTTGTTGAAATACATTTTTTCTAAAGTTTCGATATTTTTGATTTTAGTATATTCAATTCCATTAGGAGAATACATATCGTCAATGTCAGATTTGTATGCTTCCTCAATTTTATATCTGACAAGTTTCATTGTAGAATTTACCATTTTATTGTCTTCGCTAAATACTTCTGGAGCTATGAAAAACAACGATGGCATCCATTTACTTGGGAATTTGGCTTTATAAACTCTATCCTGTTTAAAATTGCTTACTTCATTTTCTATCTCCCTATAAAGATCATTTGCAGAAGTAATATTCTTTTTCTTGATAATACTTTTAACATTTGCATCGTCAAGAGTAATTATTGCACTTGTAAATTTACGCTGATTGTTATGTACAATTGCTTGGAATATTAATGGTGAATTGTAAACCAATCCTTCCTCAATTTCTTCAGGAGAATATTTCTCCCCATCTTCTGATATTAATAATGATTTTTCTCTACCAGTTACAACTAAGAAATCATCTTCGTCGTAGTAACCTAAGTCACCTGTGTGTAGCCAACCACCTCTGATAGTTTCGCTTGTAGCTTGTTCGTTTTTGAAATAGCCTTTCATAACGCTATTTCCGTATATGGTTATTTCTCCTTTTTCGCCAATTTCACATTCGCTTCCATCTTCTCGTAATATTTTACAAGTTACAGTAGGCATTATTTTTCCTGATGAGCCTAATTTATGTACAAATGGCGAATTTGAAGATATAATAGGAGTGGCCTCTGTTAATCCATATCCTTGGAAAATAGGAATACCTATTGAATAAAAGAATTGTTGTTGTTTTATATCTAGCAAAGCTCCACCGCCAACCATGTATTTTATGTTGCCTCCAAAAACATCTTTTAATTTAGAAAAAATCAATTTTTTAGCTAAAAAGTATATTGGATAATATTTTAGGTATTTAATAAAACTAGCTTTTCTGTATCCATCTTTATTTAGGATAACACCGGCTTTAAGTCCTTTATTGAAAAGTGTTTCTACAAAACCTCCTTTGGCAGCAATTCCATCGGTTATTTTCTTCATGAAATTACCAGATAGGGCAGGAACAGTAAGTAAATAGTCTGGTTTTACTTCCTTTAGGTTTATAGGGATATTTTTAATAGCATTCATGGCACCGCCACGAGTATCTAAAAAGTAAAGAGACATTCCGCTAAATAAAGCTCCAAATATAACTGCTGTGTGTGCAAAACAGTGGTCGATAGGTAGTATGATAAGAGTTTTTAGTTCTGATGTAACTTTAAATACTTCAACACCATCGGCACTATTAGCAAGGTAATTTCGGTGAGTTAGCATTATTCCCTTAGGGTTACCAGTACTACCAGATGTATATGAAATTGTAACAATGTCATCAGTAGTAATTTCTTCTTCTATTTTTTTCATTACAGAAGAGTCGGTAGTGTAAAGCTTTTCTCCTTCTTCTAATAATTGACTGTATGTTTTAACTCTTTCTTCGGGTATGTTAGCTTTCGATATAAGCTTTTGTAAAAAATCAACATCGTCATCTAGATAAATAATATAGAAATTGTCTATTTCTATTTGATCCCAAATATTTACAATTTTCTGAATATGATTTTTAGAAACAAATATTCCTTTAGCTTCAGAATGGTTTAATCTGAAAGGAAGTTCTTCTTGAAGAAGTTTTACAGAAAGGGGTACAGAAGCTGCATTGTTGTAAACTATGGCAAATTCAGATATTACCCACCTAGATCTACTTTCTGATAATATTGCAAAGTTGTTTTTCTTTTCTAAACCTAATTTGTTTAATGCTGCCGAAAGATATTTTGCTCTTTCCTCAACCTGTTTGTAAGTACTAGGAATCCAACCTTCGTCAGATTTATCTAACATGTATGCTTTATCGTTGTACTTATTTGCAGCTATGTTTAATTGGTTTAGAATTGTTTTCATA
>CAZIYK010000052.1:0-9359 GCA_964543445.1 uncultured Flavobacteriales bacterium | reverse complement strand
TTCGAATTCGAAGGAAAAAGAATAACTAATCTAGAAATGGAAACCGCTGCGATTTATGGTCTTGGAAAACTTTTAGGACATAATACTTGTTCTCTAAATTGTATCATTGCCAACCGTGCAAACGGAACTTTCAGCAACGACCCTTATGCATCGGTAGAAAAACTTATCAAATACACTTTAGATAAATTAGCTGAAGTGAAATAATTCTTGATTTACATAAGATTTTCAATCTAAATTATTTTAAAGTCGTGAAGAAATATTTCTTTACGACTTTACTTTTTTCAAAAGTAATATCTTCATAAAACAAATATCATTTCTCCTAGAGTCTTTGTAATTGCTTTAATTATATTTGAAAATAATTGACACAACAAACTATGAAAAAGAAATTAGGCATAGCTTTATCAGGAGGAGGTTCGAAAGGATTACTACACGTAGGAGCATTACAATTTTTCGAAGAAAACAATATAAAATTCAAAACTCTTGCAGGAACTAGCGTTGGAAGTATAGTTTCAGGACTGTACTGTTGTGGAAAAAAACCGATAGAAATTTTGGAATTTTTCGAAAATACTAAGATTTTCTCTACTACACATCTTACTTTAAGTTCAAAAGGCTTTCTTAAAACTCCATCATTAAGAAGTGAATTCAGAAAATTTATAGGCAATCCGAATATCGAAGATTTAGATAATGATTTGCAAATTGTTGCAACAAACCTTTATGATGGTTCTACTAAGGTATTTAAGGAAGGAAATCTTATTGATGCAATTTTGGCATCTTCTTCTTTTCCTGGAGTCTTTATTCCTATGAAAATGAATGGAATTCTCTACTCTGATGGTGGAATGGTTAACAACTTTCCTATAGATTTAATTCACCACAAAGTAGATGTTTCAGTGGGAATAAACCTCGATACATTTGAAGTGGTAAAAGAAGAAGAATTATCAAGTATTTTAGACATACTAACACGTTCATTCGATATTATTAGAAATTCTAATGTGAGAACAAAAAACTCAATTGCTGATATAAACATGGTACCTACAACGGGGTTAAGGTTAAATATTTTTGATACTGACCCTAAAAAACTAGAACAGATTTTCGAAATAGGATATAATTACACTCAAGAATACTTCTACGAAAATCCAGAAAAACTAACTTTATTAAAAGAGTAATATCTTTAGTATATTACAACTCATTATTAAGCCAACTAAGGAACAATGAAAAAAGCCATTTCCTTTTTCTTTTACTTATTTGCATTTTTAGCAATCGTACTAATTGGTATTTACTACTATATCGATGGTACAGCTACAAATTACAATTTCAACAAACAAACAAATGCAGTAAGCTCTGATGTCGACATTATTTTCGACGATAATGCCGTACCTCATATTTATGCCGAAAACGAAAAAGATGCAATGTTTGCTTTAGGGTACGTACATGCTTCCGAAAGATTATGGCAGATGGATTTAATTCGTCATGTAGGGGCAGGAGAACTTTCTGAATTATTTGGAGAAAAAACTATAGATAACGATAAATTCCTAAGAACGATAGGAATCAACAAAACAGCCGAAAGATCTGTGATTGATTTTAAAGCCAATGCTCCAGAAAATGTGAAACAATCCGTTAAAGCGTATCTTGATGGAATTAATGCATTTATTGCTGAAGGAAATTTACCTATAGAGTATAAAATATTACAAATAAAGCCGAGTAATTTTGAAGTTATTGATATTTACCGAGCAACAGGATATATGGCTTATAGTTTTGCACTTGCACTAAAAACCGATCCTTTTGTTACTTGGATAAAACAAAATTTGGACATTAAATATTTAGAAGACCTTCCTATTCATCTAACTAAAAACAATACTACCATTCCGGTAACAAATTCCGATTTTTCGGCTATTTCGAAATCTGTAGCTAGTTTAGATGCAAATCTTCCAGTACCGCAATTTATTGGTTCAAACTCATGGGTTATATCTGGTAATAAAACCAAAAGTGGAAAAGTGATTTTTGCAAACGATGCACATATTGCTTTTGCCTCTCCTTCTGTTTGGTACGAAGCACATATTATTACTCCCGAAGTAGAATATTATGGAAATCATTTAGCTAGTTATCCATTCCCCCTCATTGGACACACAAAAACTCATTCTTGGGGAATTACAATGTTCGAAAACGATGATATAGATTTGTATAAAGAAAAGATTGAGGGTGGAAAATACCTCTACGGTGATGAATGGAAAAACTTAGAAACTAGAACAGAAATAATAAAAGTAAAAGGTGGCGAACCTATAGAATTCGAAATTAGCGAAACCAACCACGGACCAATTATTAACAACATCTTAGGGTCGTTAAAAGATTCTGAACCTATTGCAATGTGGTGGACTTACAATCAATACAAAGACAATAAGTTGGTTGAAGGTTCTTATCTTTTCTCAAGAGGAAAGAATATGGATGATGTGAAAAAAGGTGCAAGCATGATACACGCACCAGGATTAAACATTATGTATGGCGACGAAATTGGAAATATAGCTTGGTGGGCATCTGCCAAACTACCAATAAGGCCAAAAGGAATAGATTCTAAAGAAATTATTGATGGTACAAATCCTGAAAACGATATAAAAGGATGGTACGATTTCTCGAAGAATCCACAAGCTATTAATCCAGAAAATGGATATGTGTATTCTGCAAATAATGCTCCAGATGCAGTAGATGGTGTAAACTACCAAGGATATTACTACGATGGAAACACTAGAGCAAAAAGAATTATTGACGCATTGGAAGTTCCAAACAAAAAATGGACAATTAAGGATGTTCAGAATTTACAACTCGATGATGTTTCGCTTGTGTATAGCGAAAATCTAAAGAAAATGATTTCATTTTTGGATACAAAATCTCTAAACACAGAAGAACTAGAACTACTTAAATCTATTGAAAATTGGACAGGTACTCACGGGTTAGACGAAACAACTCCAACAATATATTACAAATGGATGTATAATTCTATTCACGATATTTATGCCGATGAGTTGGGTAAAGACAAATTCAAAGCATTCATGAATACTACAATATGGACAAGAAGTTTCCCTGAAGTTTTGGCAAACAAAAGTTCAGCATGGTGGGATGATGTTACTACACCCGACACCGAAAATGCAAGTAAAATTATTACCAAAGCATTTATTAAGTCAAACAACGACCTAACTAAACAACTTGGAAGCAATATATCTGATTGGAAATGGAAAAGAGTACACACTGTTACTTTTGGTCATGCTTTAGGAAAAGTTAGTCCACTAGATAAAATTTTCAACATAGGTCCTTACGAAGTTCCATCGGGTAAGGATGCACTTAACAAACTCGCATTCAAACTAGACAGTACCGGTGTTTACAATGTTACTTCGGGTCCTTCTATGAGAATTGCTATCGACTTTGCTGATGTAGAAAATTCTGAAAGCATAATCCCTACGGGACAATCAGGTAATGTAATGAGTCCATACTACTCTAACCAAGCAGAAAAATATGTAAAAGGAATTTACAGAAAACAAAGAATGAATAAGGAAGATATTTTAGCTCATAAAACAGGTGAATCAAAAATAACTCCACTAAAAAAGTAATACCCTAAAAATAATAGTAGAAAATGGCAAAGAAGAAAATGAAACGTATTAACACTGATGGATTTGTATTCTCTACAAACTCTCAGTTCGAATTTGAAGAAGAATCTCAAGAGCAAGAAAGTTTACCAAACAACCAACAAAAATTAATTGCAAAACTCGAACGTAAAGGACGAGGAGGTAAAGTAGTTACCATAGTTGAAGGATTCGTTGGAAGCGATGACGACCTAAAAGATTTGGGCAAAATGCTAAAAAACAAATGTGGCACCGGTGGATCTGTAAAAGATGGAGAAATTATTATGCAAGGCGATATTAGAAATAAAGTTGTTGACTTGCTAATAAAAGAAGGATTTAAAGTGAAAAAATCTGGAGGGTAAAAATCAAAAACAATACTTTGTGGATGGAGCTTTAACAACATAGAATATTATTCTTCAATTATAGATTTTACAGATAGTTTTATACCGAAACAAAAGAAGTAATCTATTATATTTGAATAACATAAAACTTTATAGTATGAAATCAATCTTAAATAAATCAATTATAGCATTGATGTTGCTAGCATTAACAACGTCATGCAGCAGCAGTACAGAAAACAAAAAAGATAACAATTCTAAAAAAGAATTGACTTACAAAGATGAAAATACAACTCTAAGGTGGACTGCATACAAAACAACAGATAAGCTTGGAGTAAAAGGTACTTTCAAACAAATTTTTGTAGAAAATAACAAAAAGGCTAAATCAATAGAAGACATTATTAATTCTACAAAATTTAAAATTCCTACTGCTTCAGTATATTCTGGTAACGCACCTAGAGACCTTCTTATTAAAGATTATTTCTTTGGTACAATGATAGATACCGATACTATCTACGGAAGTTTTTCTGCTACAAAAAATGGAAAAGGATTAGTTGCTATAAAAATGAATGACGTAAAGTTTGAAAATAATTTCACTTATACATTCAAGAACGATAGCTTAAAAATAAATGCAAGCCTTCTGATGGACAATTGGAATGGTTATGCTGCTTTGTCTGCTCTTCACGAACAATGTTTCGACAAACACACAGGTCCTGATGGAGTAAGCAAAACATGGCCAAATGTAGATTTAGAGATTGTTTCTGTTTTTAAATAATACTCCAATAACCACATATTTCCGAGCATAGGTTGTGAGTAATCTCAGAAAAAAAGAAGAGGTGTCGTTTTTCCCTGAGATTTCTCCACCAGCCTCGACGGCTAGGCGGGCTTCGGTCGAAATGACGATTATAAATAAGTAACATAGGAATATTTACATTAAACATGAACATCCACGTACTACAACATGCCGAATGGGAAACTATAGGACAATTAGATAAATGGTTCTCACAAAAAGGTCTCTCCTACTCTACCACACATTTGTACAAAGGAGAAAAATTGCCCAATACAAAAGTTGATTTTCTGATAGTTATGGGTGGACCTATGGGTATCTTTGATGATGATAATTTCCCATGGCTAAAAGAAGAAAGAGAGTTTATTAAACAAACTATCAATTCTGATGCTAAAGTACTTGGAATCTGTTTAGGATCGCAATTTATTGCAGATGCTTTAGGTGCAAAAGTTTATCCAGGAAATGAGAAAGAGATTGGTTTTTTCGAAATAAAGAATCATCAAAACCATAAAGCAACTGAGAAATTGCCTAATACTTTCGAAGTATTTCATTGGCATGGCGACACCTTCGATACACCACAAAATGCAATAAATTTGTTCAGCTCAGAGTTAACTCCCAATCAAGGATTTATTTACGATGAAAGAGTTATTGCGTTGCAATTTCACCTCGAAGTAGGAGAAAAAGAAATAAAAGGATTTGTAGAAAATGGCGAAAATGAGTTAATTACAGCTAACTACGTTCAACATAAAAATGAAATATTGAACCGAAAATTCGACTTCGATAAATCGAATTCATATTTATTCAATATCTTAGACCTTATTTTATAATTTTTTCAATTAATGGTTTAGCAAAATATTCGCAATTTTTTTGAAAAATGAAACATCAAAAACATATTTTGATACACCACCTAAAGAAAATATATTCAAGAATAAATATCAGGCACATTGTGTCTGTTATTGTTATTACAGTATTGCTAACTTCTTGTTTTGCCAATCAAAACAGAATTCAACGTTACAACAAAATTGAAGTTAGCTTGAAACAGGGAAATGCTGATGCAGCACTTGCTTTTGTTAGTGACCCTAAAAATTATTCAAACAAAGACCTTCTTCTGTATTACATGGATAATGGATCAATAAACATGTATGCAAAAAGAAACAAGGAAGGTTTCAGATTTCTAGAAAGTGCCGATAGATATCAAGAAGAACTTTACACGCAAAGTATTACGGCAAATATCAGTACTTATTTAATCAACGATAATCAAAGACCATATTCAGGAGAAGATTTCGAGATTCTTTATCTTAACATACTTAAAGCCATAGCATTCATCGAAGAAAACAACAACGAAGATGCAATGGTAGAAATAAGACGAGCAATAAACAAATTGAGCGTCTTTGAAATCAGATACCAAAAACAACTCGACAAATTAAAACAAAGTACACCTAAAGAATTTAAAGGAATGGGTAGTACTAGTTTTAATTCTAATCTTGGAAAATACGATTTAGCAGATTCAGCTCTATTAAGATTGTTGAGTATGATTATTCACAGAGATGAAAATCTACCCGATGATGCAAGAATAGACAAAGAAAAAATAGAAGAAATTAGACATTTGTATTCTGGTATTTACAATTTCAAAGGTGCTGATTTAAATCAAATTCAGTTACAAAAACCGAAAGATAAAGTACTTGTTGATTTTATTGCATTCTCAGGACTTACTGCTCAGAAAAAACCATGGAATCTAGATGTTATAACTACCAATGGGGTAATGAACATTGTATCTAATACACCAGGCAGGTCGTATTCTACTTTCTTGCCATTCTATGGAAACGTAGGTTCGTTTAGTATTTCCATTCCATATATAGAAAGAAGACACAACCGTATAGAAGGTGCTGTACTTTTTGTAGATGGGAAACAAGTTAAACAGCTCGATTTAATAGAACGAACAAGTAATATTGCTATAAATCAGTTCGAAAAACAAAAGAATTTCATCATTATGAAATCGTTGATTAGAGCTAGTGCAAAAGCCATTGCCACATATCAGCTTCAAGAAGAAGCTAGAAAAAGACGTTCAAATGGACAAGATGATACAGCCTACGCAATTGCAGGTGTTTTTAGCAGTGTTTTTGCCAGTGCTACCGAAGTTGCTGACATTAGATCGTGGAATACACTTCCAGACAATAGCTACTTTGGAGAAATTGAACTGGACGAAGGTCCACATGATATAGAAATTCATTATCTTGACCGTTATAGAAACACAGTTAGTATCTATAAAAAATCGATAACTCTAGACAAAAAAAACAAAACAAACCTAATTACAAGCTATGCACTATAAAATTAAATACACATACCTGATACTTATTGCAAGTTTGATGTTTTCGGCTTGTGGTACTTCTCAAAACAAAAAAGATAAGAGCAAAGAAACAACCACTTTGCCAAGCTGGATAAACAACTATAAAAACGACTATCCAGACATGTTATATTTATCTAGTTTGGGAGTTTCGGAATATAAAAGTATGGCCGAAAAGCAAGCGTATAACGGAATTGCTAGTGCTTTTGAAGTTCAAATAAATGCTGTTGACGAATCAAACGAAATAACAACTGAAAGTGCTAATAAATTCGATCAAACTTACAGTGAAGTATTTAATATAAAAACCACAACCGATCAGAATTTAATAAACATCAAAACTTCGGAATCTTATTTTGATAAAGCATCAGGAAAATACTATGTCCTTGCAACGCTCAATAAATCCAATACATCAGCGATGTATCAGAGAGAAAGAAACAAACTCTTGGCTGATGCTGAATCTATTTACAATAAATCAAAAACTGAGAATGACAATTTATTGAAAGTTGCTTACATCAGTAATTCTATTGCGAAATTAGAGAAGGTTAAAGATATTGAATCGAAGTTGCGTATTCTAGACAATGCAACCATGGAGGTTCGTAAATTTAAACAAATTCATGAGCTAGTTATTGAAAGAGAAAAGCTTCTAGAAAACTCTAAAGTTTACATAGAAAACAAGGATGATAAAATTTTCAATATGTTGAAAAAAGATTTTACTGATTTAGGATTTAAACTTGCAAATGATAAATCTGAAGCTGTAATAGTTGTTGATTTCGATATAAAAATGGAAGATTCTAAAGTTAAAAATCCAGATGCTAAATTTGTAATGTGGAACTTAGATGTTAACCTTATACATAATGGCAAAAAACAAACTTTTGGTGTTTACAGTGCAAAAGGTCGTTCTTCGCAATTAACTGAAGCAGCAGCTAGAGAAAGAGCATATTTCGATATAGATAAAAAAATTGATAAAGAATTCACTCCTTTTTTGATAAAGACAATACTAAGAATACAGAAATAATACATTATTAAAAACAAATATTTAAAAATTACAAACATGAAAAAAGTATTATTAACATTATCAGTTGCCGTAACATTGCTGTTTACATCGTGCGGACCAAAACTAGAAGTAAAAAGAGTTGATACAAATGAAGTTGCCGACGTAAGTGGACGTTGGAACGATGTAGATGCTCAAATGGTTTCAAAAGAGATGATAAACCAAATGTTTGACGGAGCTTGGCTAAATAAATTCAAGGAAGAAAACGGTAGAGAACCTGTATTAATTGTAGGTAGAATAAACAACAAAACTAGCGAACACATCAATACAGAAGTTTTCACAAAAGAAATAGAGAAAGCTTGTATTAACTCAGGTTTAGTTGAGTTTGTTGCTTCAAGTTCTGAAAGAGACGAAATAAGACAAGAACGTATTGAGCAGCAAAGCAATGCTAGTATGGAAACTACAAAACAAATTGGTAACGAAACAGGTGCCGACTTTATGCTTAAAGGTGTTATTAGCTCTATAGAAGATGCTATTGATGGTAAAAAAGTAGTTTTCTATCAAACTAACCTAGAGCTTGTAAACATTGAAACTAACAAGAAAGTTTGGGTAGGAGATAAAAAAATTAAGAAATTCGTTTCTAGAGGTAAGTGGAAACCATAATTTAAATCTAGTTATAGGTTACTAGTTTATAAAATCTGTTTTACGCAGTTGTTAAACTAGTAACCTACAACAATAACTAGCAACACTACAAAATGGAATTTGCATCAAAATTATTGGAAAACGCAGTTTATGAAATATCTCAACTTCCTGGCATAGGAAAAAAAACTGCATTGCGATTAGCTTTACACCTTCTTAGACAACCTACGGTACAAACTAACAACCTTGCAACTGCTTTGCAGAAACTAAGAGGTGAAATTCAGTATTGCAAAAATTGTCATAATATTTCTGACTCTGATTTATGTGAAATATGTTCTAGCTCACGCAGAGATCATTCCATTATTTGTGTAGTAGAAGATATTCGCGATGTAATGGCCATAGAAAACACATCGCAATTCAACGGAATATATCATGTACTAGGAGGAATAATATCTCCTATGGACGGTATAGGTCCACAGAATCTGAACATAAGTACTCTTATAGCTAAAGCTAAAAGTGGTGAGGTTAAGGAAATAATTTTTGCACTTAGCAGTACTATGGAAGGAGATACTACCAATTTCTACATTTACCGACAAATTCAAGATTTAGACATTGCCACATCTACCATTGCACGAGGAATTTCAATTGGCGA
>CAZIYK010000051.1:5616-9362 GCA_964543445.1 uncultured Flavobacteriales bacterium | reverse complement strand
ACATTTGGATATTTGCTTTTCAGAAAAGAATACATCATTGCTACGGCAGTTGTACCATCAACATCGTAATCACCGTAAACCAAGATTCTCTCTCCATTAGCAATAGCTGATTCTATACGAGAAACTGCCTTGTCCATATCCTTCATCAAAAAAGGATTGTGAATTTTCTTTATATCTGGTCTGAAAAAATCTTTGGCTTCATCAAAATTGGTAATACCCCTTTGAGCCAACAGTTTCGCAATAATCTCATCGTCGTAAACTTCTTTCCTAAGTTTCTCTATTAAATCTTTATCGGTTTCGGGGAGCATTTTCCAATTCATGGGTAATCGTATTTAGAGCTCAAAAATAAAAAGATAGATTGATTTATAACGTTAAAAACTAAATTTAGCTCCGATATTCCATGCATTGTAATCGTAAGGATTATCTACTTCAAATAAAGGAGAAAGCTCATATTTTCCTACCACACTAAAACTACCGTAGCCAATTTCGGCTTGCAAACCGTAGTTAAAAGGATTCATATAAAACTTATTTCTATCCTTTATTTTCACCTTATCACCATCAGCATCCTTATATTTCACTGTTTGCCATGTATAAAATCTTACACCTGCAAATGCACCAATTCCGAATTTAAAACCTGTATCCATTCTGTATTTACTAAAATCAAATTGAAGCATAACAGGTAAAGTCATGTGTAAATTTCTTACACGCGATTTGATTAAATTTCTTCCAATTGGATCTAAAACATATTCTGGTCGTCCATTCTTCTTTTGCAACACATAATCTCCTTTAACCCTGAAAGTACTCCATTGCAAACCCAATCCATATTTTATATGAACAGGACTATTTTCTTTGAACAATCTAGTTTTTGTATTGAACGAAAATCCGTAGTACATCGATGGCCAAACATCAAAATCAGGATATTCTACTCCACTTTCTTTGGGATCTTTCGATGAAATCAACCCGTCCCAACCAAAATCCATATCAAATCTGAATCTAGTTCTTGGCTTATGATGTTTGTATTTTTTTGATTTAGATTTATCCTTGATTATAATTGTGATATGATCATCAGAACCTTTGAAATGTATTCCATAAAAATCGCCATCACTGATTTCTTCACTTTCAATTTCTACTGATGAATTATTTATTTTGGTAGTATCCTGTTCTGATTCGAGCTTATCTTTCGAAATTTTATAAAGCTCTCTTTTTAAATCTTCGTTTTCTTTTTTAAGCTTTTCTAACTCTGCTTGAGATACAGCATTATCGTTAGTTATTTTTCTCTGACCAAGCTCAGTTTTATCAGCTTTTTTTGTTTTTATTTCCTGAGCATTAATTGTTGCTCCGATAAAAATAAATGCTGAAATAAGTAAATATTTTAGTTTCATAATTGTAATTATTTTGTCTTAAAATATTCTAAGACGTAGGGTTATAATGTATGTTAACTAATTTTTAAATTAAAATTATTATACAACATAAGTTTTGTAATACTTGTTGCTTAGTAGTAATATTGCATAACTCAAAAGAAACAAAATGAAGCAATTTCTAACTCTGATCTTATTTCTGGTTACTATATCAATATCTGCTCAAGATAAGATAATTAAGAAAAATGGCGATGTAATTAATTGCAAAGTTACCGAAATGGCGGCCGATGAGGTTAAGTATTATTATCCTAATAATTCTAAATTAATATTCGGGATAGATAAGGCTAAATTAGAAAAAGTAGAATTTAGCACAGGAGAGGTAATTAATATTAAAAACGACACTTTCAAAGACGATGAATATTATGCAAATCAGCACAGAAACGCGATAAAAGTTGCATTCTTATCTCCTCTTTTTGGTCATACTGAACTTTCTTTTGAAAGAAATATTAAGCGTAGTAGATCTTGGGAAGTAGCGTTAGGAATTATTGGGTTAGGTATAAATAATTACGATGTAAGACACAAAGGAGTTTATACAAAGTTTGCATATAAATTTATACGAAATCCTGATTATTATTCGCAAAGAATGCATTATTCTCACATCCTAAAAGGTGCTTATATTGCTCCTGAATTGGCTCTGAGATACGTAAGTTATAATATAGAAACATACGATTACGTAGGTAATCTTTCCTCTACTGAAAACGTACAGGAATATGGATTTGCTATAAATTTGAAATTTGGAAAACAATGGGTAATTGATAATGGATTTATAATTGATTTATATATTGGTGTCGGTTACGGAATGGCAGGAGATCAAGAATACGGACCTGTTGCCTATGGATTTATCGCAGGAACTTCAGAAATGCCAATGTCTACGACTGGAGGATTACGAATAGGTTGGGCTTTATAACAATAAAAACAAATAGAATGTCGAAAATACTTATTGAAAACATAAAAATTTACGCCTATCACGGCTGTCTTAAAGAGGAAAATGTAATTGGCTCTGATTACTTGATTGATTTAGAAATAGATCTTGATTTTTCTAAAGCATCAGAAACAGACAACCTCAACTACACAGTTAATTATGCTGAAATTAATAATGCCATACACGAAGAAATGGCAATAGTTTCGTGTTTATTAGAACACGTGGCTCAACGAATCGTTAATAGAATTTTACACGATTTCTCACAAGTTGAAAAGGTAAAAATCAAACTTTCTAAAGTTAATCCTCCTATGGGTGGCGACGTGGAGAAAGTATCGGTGATTTTGAAGCAAAAAAGAAAATAACGCTTCACTTACATTAGACACTTAAAAGCACTCTATAACTTTACGGACTTAAAATAAAATACAATGAATTTCGAATTACAAGAAGGAATAATTCACGAAGAAACAAAAGTTGTTAGCCAAACAGATACAGCCAAATTTTATGGATCTGGAAACCTTGAAGTTTTTGCAACTCCTGCCATGGTAGCACTTATGGAGCTTACAGCTTTACAATCTGTATCGGTACTTAAAAACGATTACGGATTAGACACAGTAGGTATTGAAATAAATGTAAAACACATTAAAGCCACTCCACTTGGCGATACTGTAAAATGCGTATCAAAACTCACGAAAGTGGATGGCAGAGCTTTAGAATTTGAAATTGAAGCCTTTGACTCAAAAGGTAAAATAGGAATTTGCAATCACAAACGATTTGTTATCGACGCTGATAAATTTATGAGTAAGTTGTAGGTAATTTCTCAAGTAGTGAATATTATCCATGATGAACTCAGGACAATATTCACTACTTGCCAAATGCAATATTTTTTAATTGAATTATTTGATTCTTCTATTCAAATTTTCAATCCACTTTTCTCGTTCATTTACCACAAAATCAAATTCTTTACCATCTTTTGTTTTAATTCGGATTCCATTATCTCTTAATTTTGCTGAGTTTCTTCCTATAATTTCCAGTATGTTTTCGTATTCGATATTTGTTTGACTTTTCTTTCTAGATTTAAAAATAAATTTTTTATCTGTTAAAAATATTTTACCTCCAACAGCTATAAACCCACTAGTAAATAGATTTGCAGGACCTTCTATTTCAATTTGTTCGTTTTCTTCCAATTCGGGTTTTATGTTTTTTGCAAATTTCCCGATAACAAACGGATAAAATATTCCCATAAAAACCCCAAAGAATGTTCCTTGAAACAAATAGATATATACGCTTTGTAAACCTCCATTCAACCAGTAATCTATTAACATCAGAATCCCAACATACAACAATCCTGTTAAAATTGCTGATATAGTCAGGAATTTCCAATTATGCTTTATCATTTGAGTTCCTAT
>CAZIYK010000051.1:0-5516 GCA_964543445.1 uncultured Flavobacteriales bacterium | reverse complement strand
AAATTGCTGATATAGTCAGGAATTTCCAATTATGCTTTATCATTTGAGTTCCTATTTCCATATTGTTTTGCTGGCGTGTTTTTATATTATTTTATTCTTTTCTATCTACAGGTAGAATGAATCTTTTATTTGCGAATTTTTCGTGATTAAATGTAATCAATATAACCAAGACAATTTGCAATACTCATTCTAAATAGATATTTCTAAAAGTATATTTATTTTAAAAAAATGTAGGAAACGTAAAAGCCTGCCACTCACAGCATTAGCTACTCTCAATCACTATATTTTTAATGTAATTTACTGAAAACCAATAAATTACATGTAAAAATATGACCTAGAATCTTTTTTTAACGAAAGAATATTCCTACATTTGATGTACTCTAAATTAATCCACAAAAATTACTACTTATGAAAAATTTAAAAAGACTTGCAACTTCTTTAGTTGCTTTGGCTCTGGTTATTGCTTTCACTTCGTGCGAAAAGCAATCAACTAGCGATGCTTTACAAGAAGTATCATTCAACGTAAACAATGTTACCAATCTACTTAAAAAATCAGTAGGTCCTCAAGACGAGGAAATACCTACCTGTGTAGATTCTCTTCCATCTTATGTTATTGCTAGAATTAATGGCAACGATTACAGATTAAATGTTTTAACAGGTCTAGATGATGGTACAGAAACTCAAGTAATAAAATTAATGGTTGGTACATACACCCTAGAATCTTTTAAGGTTTATGCACAAGGTGGAACTATGATTTGGGCAACACCAACAGACAATTCGTATTACGCTAATCTTTGGAGTCTTCAAGGAGTTTCAATGGATTTTGACGTAACCGCATTTACAAAAAATAAAGTGAACATAGATGTTCTATGCTGGAAAGAACATCTGTACAAGAACTTTGGTTTTAATTGGTTTGACTTCCAAAAAGTTGAAATAAAATCAATCTGTTTCTTTGGCGATATATGTACTCCTAATTACCTAGAGTGGGAAAAGTCTCAATACGATTTCGTAGCAAACTATAGAGTAGTTATTATGGATGATGATATGGTGATTGCAGACGAATCTACTTACGACTGGAAATACATTGACAAACCTCTATGTGTAGAATATCCAGATTTCGGAGATAGAACTAACGAAACTTACGATGTTTATTTGCACGTTGATACTCCTGACGGAGACATGATAACAACTATGACATTAAATGCCGATACAGGTGTCTTATCATACAATGGCTACGATGTAAGTACTATTGATATAAATGGAGATGAAGACATGGATGGTATTTTTGATTTCGTATTCTTTGAAGGTGATAACTGTAACTATACAGGTAATGCTGGTGTAAACTTTGTACAAGAGTTTGGTTATACATCAAATCCATAAACAATATAATGTAGCGGTCAACGTAGAAATACGTTGACCATACATAAACATCATGAAAGCTATAGCTTACTTAATGTTGATATTTCCTATTTCTATTTTTTCACAAAATATATCACGAAACTACAATCCAGTTTTAGACTATTATTCTAATGTTGATATAGAATCTATAGAAATTAACGACGTATCAATTGACGTAAATTACCAAAAACACATCCTAACTATAAATTCAATAATTAAGTACAATTATGGTTTAATATGCTCTGATGACGGAAAGGTAATTTCAAGAACTTACTTAAATAACAATAGTATCCCTGTTAGACTATATAAGAAAGAAACATATTTTTTAAGATTGGACTCTTACTTTTCAACCAAGTTCTACAAAATAAAAATATGATTATCTATAAAACTCATATTGTATCAATGTTGATACAAATAACAATTTAACCTTAAAATTAGTAATTATGAGAAATTTAAAAAGACTTGCAACCTCCCTTGTTGCTATCGTTTTTGTTATTGCATTCTCATCTTGTGAAAAACAGCCAGCAGCTGATTTACAGCAAGACGTAGTATTTAGCATTAACAATGTTACAAACAGTTTAAAAAAAGGAACAGTTAATGGAATTAACCCTAGTGATAGTGAGTTTGTTATTCCAAATTGTTCTGATGAAGCTCCAGCTTATGTAATGGTAGGTATGGATGGAAACGACCCTGTTAAACTAGATGTATTAAGCGGATTAAACGACGGTACAGAAACTGTTGTTATGAAACTTGATGCTGATGTAGAACACACTATTAATAGCTTTATGGTTTATAGTAGTGATGGTTCATTAATTTGGGCTGCTCCTATGAACAATTCCTATTATGCTCAGCTTTGGGATTTAGACGGACTAGTGAAAAAATTTACAGTTGAGGCATTTAAGAAAAATGCAATAACTATAGATGTTCTTTGTTGGGAAGAGTACTCTTATGAAGAATTTGGATTTAATTGGTTCGATTTCCAAGGTGTAACTATTAAAACCATGTGTTTCTTTGGTGATATTTGTACAAAATTCTACGATGATTTCTACAATTTCCCAGGTTCTCCATACAACAGAGGAGACGGTGTAGATAGAGGTTATGATATGCCAGCAATATTTAAAGTTTTAATTAAAACTGCTGATGGCGTAGTTATTAATGATCAAACAATGAACTCAAATGCTTCTTACTATGGTGAAGGTTCTCCATTGTGTATAGAATACCCTGATTTTGGTGATACTCAAGATAATTATTTCTTTGAAATATATTTAGCTTATCCTGATGGATCTTATAATCTAGTATATACTTCAGATATGTTTGCTGCAGAAGACGATCAGTCTGCAATAACAGGAGAAGATGGCGTATTTGATTTTGTAGTAGGAAATTGTTCTGCTGAAGATGGTTCTGCTAATATCGTATTACCTGCATACTTATTCTTACCAGATACAGGTCATGTAATGATTGAGCCTACACAAAATACAGGTGTAACTTATGAATATTTCGATGTAGAATTACTAGGTAGTTCATGGAATAACAGTTTATTCCCTGACGAATTGGCTGAAGGAAATGTACTTGGTGCTTATTGCGGTGATTTATTTAGTTATATTAACGGTGGTAATGCTGAATATGATGTAAATATTTACAGTTCATTAGAACCAACAACAATGCCTTCTCTATACAATGGATATCCTTGGGGAGCATTAAACTGGTTAGCGAATCAACAGCAAGCTATTACTAATAACCAAGTTGATGGTAAAATACTTCAAGCTATTGTTTGGTTTATAATACATAGAGATCAAGCTGTTGATAGTAATGGAAATAGCCACTCTGCTAGCGAACTATTTAATAGGGTTTTAAGTTCATCTGGTCTTAGTACTGCTCAAGTAACAGGAGCTAAGAATGTTGCCGATTACGCATTAGATAATATGAGTGGATTTGTTCCTCAAACAGGACAATATTCTATAGTATTATTTGACCCTATTGAAGATAATAACACAGCTGGAACTGCAAACATCCAACTAGTATTAGTAAGAGTTGACCCTTAAAATATATATAATATTTAGAACTACAGAAGGTTGCCAAATTTGGCAACCTTCTTTTTTGTAATATCGGTAAAAATCACTGTTTATTAACCAAGTAAACACCTGACAAGATAATTGCTGTACCCAAAAACTGTAACCAATGCAAACTCTCTCCATCAAACACAGCCCACATTACAGCAACAATTGGAATTAGATAAGTGACACTTGTAGCAAAAACAGGCGAACTAATTTTTATTAACTGATTAAACATGGCTACGGATATTGCTGTGCCAACTATCGCCAAAATAGAAATATACATCAACGATACGTTTTGATCTGCTTGAAATGTATATTCCGTAAAGAACCCTGTATAAAAAAGGATTATCAATGAAGGAATAAGAAACATGCTGAAAGCAGAAACTGTAATTGAAAGTGCTTTTTCGTTGCCTAAATATTTCTTAATCAGATTAGAATTTATTGCATAACTAAGGGTTGCCGCAATTACAAATAGTACATAGTAATAGTTAGAACTACTGTTCATCTCTGCTCCTTTTAGTATCAGAATAAGGGTTCCTACTAAGCCTATCAGAATACCTAAAACCTGTGAACCTTTCACTTTTATCTTGAAAAGGAAGAAACCTACTAAAACAGTAAACAATGGAACTAGAGAATTTAATATTCCTGTAATTCCGCTATCGAGTTGAGACTGAGCCTTAGCAAATAAAAATGCAGGTAGAAAGTTTCCTAGTAATCCCGCAAGAAAAAGTTGAATAACGTTTTTCCTGTTGATTATCTTTAAATGTTTATATCCGAAAAGCAAAAGAACGGCTGAAGCAATACTAACCCTCAATGCACCTACCTGAATAGCTGTGAAAGATTCTAATCCTCGTTTCATCAGGATAAAAGAACTACCCCAAATAAGAGATAACAAAATAAGTAACACCCAACGTTTATAGCTTTCTTGCATGTTTTACAACTTGTATAAGGAAATACTAAATTTAATAATATGGTTTTTCGGGTAGATTATTTTGATACTTAAAAACTAATATTCAATTCTACTTATCCCACTTTATGGTTTCCAACAATGTAATTATATCCTTCTTAATATACTGAACTGCTGGACGAAGAGAATCTGCATTAGGTCGTACTCTAAAATATAAGGATCCAGAAACAATGTGTGAAACACTATCGGTTGCATAAAACTGAATGTTTGATGCCGAGTTACCTATAATCTCGTAAACCATTCCATATACCTTAGCATCAGGATTGGAATATTGGTGAGGAATAATACCGCTTGCTTTAATCTTATGCTCGTCGGTAAGTTTATTTATATCTCTAATAAGATCCACAACATTTCCATTAACATCGAAATAAGTCATGTGTATCCTAGAATTCATTTTCGGATAATAAAGATTCATCCATGTATCGCTCTTTCTTTCCGCTAAAGCTTGGTCCGATTTTTGGAAACTCATTCTTAATTCATCGGAATGATAAGTATTGTATTTGGCTTCTGGATATTCTAATCGCACATTACCTCTAGGACGTGGATATATATTATCATCGCAGGATGAAAGCATCAATATCAGCAATAAAACTATTTGTGATTTAAAAAATATCTTGTACGATGTTTTCATTCCTAAAGATTATTTTATAGTTACTTTCACCTGTTTTATTCTTTTTCTATCAATAGCTTCGATCTTGAATTCGTAATCATTAAATGTTATTACTTCTCCTTTTGATGGGAAGCCACCTGCAATTTCTAATATAAACCCTGCTAAAGTATCTGATTCTCCTTTATCTTTCTCGAAAATATTTTCATCCTCAAGATTTATAATTCTATAAAAATCTTTTAAACTAGTCTTACCCTCAAAAACATAATTATTTTCATCTAGTTTGGAATACTGAAGTTCATCAACATCAAACTCATCATTAATCTCCCCAACAATTTCCTCTATGATATCTTCTAAAGTAACTAATCCCGAAGTACCACCGTATTCATCTACAACAATTGCCATATGAATTTTCTTTTCTTGAAAATCATTCAACAAATCGTCAATCTTTTTATTTTCAGGAACAAAAAACACAGGTTTAATCAATCTC
>CAZIYK010000050.1:7744-9510 GCA_964543445.1 uncultured Flavobacteriales bacterium | reverse complement strand
ATGCGACTAAAGTTGCTTATACTTACGATATTCATTTCTGTGACAAGCATTTTTGCACAGGAAGTGGAGTTCCATGCAGTTACTACGAAGAAAACTGTAGGGAAATTTGAAAAATTCAGAGTGGATTTTACTATCAACCAGAAAGCAGGAGAGATTATTCCTCCCGACTTTACTGAATTTGCATTTTTAGGAGGCCCTAGCACATCTGTTAGTCAAAGTTGGATTAACGGTAAATCGTCTTACACTAAGACCTACACTTTTTATCTAATGCCAAAAGGTATAGGTAAATTCACTATAGGTCCAGCAAAGATTAAGGTTGACGGTATGACATACCGAACACGACCAATAACAATAAATGTTGTTGAGCAGAAGAAAAGGCCAGACAATCCGAATGACCCAGAATCTTTGGCTGCAAACAACATCAAGCTCAAGATGGAGTTAAGTACGGCAAATCCGTATGTAAATCAACAAATTACAGTAGCGTACTACTTGTATTTCAAAGTAAATATAAGTTCTCCTCAAGTTATAGAAACACCAAAGTTTAATGGTTTTTGGAGTCAGGATTTCGATACTCCAAAAAGGTATAACATAGAGCAAAAGTACCTTGACGATGAGTTGTATAAAAGAATTTTATTGAGAAAAACTGTTCTTATACCTCAAAAATCAGGAAAACTTGTAATAGATCCATTAACTCTAGAAGTGCCAATGGAAATATCTACAGGTCGATTAGATTTCTTTGGTAATCCTATGACGCGTCAGTACGATTATACAACATCAACTGGCAAACGAACTATAAACGTAAAACCGTTACCAATAGAAGGTAAACCTGATAGTTTCACAGGTGCTGTTGGAAAATACACGTTCAATGTAAAGGCTAGTAAAACTACAGTTGAGGCAAATGAATCTATAACTATAAAAGCTGAAGTAAAAGGAACTGGAAATTTAAAATTATTCAGTATTCCTGAGCTTAAAGTTCCAGAAGAATTAGAAGCTTACGATCCAAAGCATATAGAAAAAATAAGCCTTGGTAAAAATGGAATGACAGGAAAAGTTAGCGAAGAATACATCATTATTCCTCGTTACAAAGGAGTTTACAAAATACCTGTATTAGAGTTTACTTATTTCGATACTTCACAAAAGAAATACGTAACACTAAGGGGCGATGAATTCAACATTAATGTTACAAAAGGTAGAAAAAGAATTTCTTCGCCAACATCTGGAGCTAATAAAACTGTGAATAAAACTGGAGTTCAGATGCTAGGTAAAGACATCAGATATATTCACACTAAAACAACGTTCAAGGAAGCTTATCAAGACAACTTCTTCGGATCGTTCTTGTATTACATTTTACTAGTTATCCCTTTCTTGGCTATTCCAATGATTCTTTTTGTTTATCAACAAAAGATAAAATCAGATTCCGATGTTGTAGGTTCTAGAAAGAAAAAAGCTAGTAAAATTGCGAAGAAAATGCTTTCGGAAGCTGGAAAGTCACTTAAAAATAATGATGACGCCAAATTCTATGAAGCAGTAATTCAGGCTATGTACAAATATTTGGCTTGGAGTTTAAACTTGGAGCAATCAGAATTAAACAAAGACATAATCAAAGAAAACCTTAAAAATAAAGGTGTAAGTGAAATCAAAATAAATGAATTGATGGATTTATTATCGGAATGCGAAATGGCACGATATGCGCCAAGTGTTTCGGGTAGCAACAAACAAGACATCTATAATAAAGCATCAAAATTGATTTCTGAATTAGAAAAGAA
>CAZIYK010000050.1:4251-7644 GCA_964543445.1 uncultured Flavobacteriales bacterium | reverse complement strand
GTAATTATGAAAAAATTAATAACATTAGTATTAATTCTCGTAGGATTTGGAGCATTTGCACAAACTCCTGATGAGATTTTTAAAGAAGCAAATACTTTGTACAAAGAACACAAGTACGAAGAGGCTTTACAAAAATATAAGAGCATAGAAGAAAAAGGTTTTGTAGCAGAAGACCTTTACTACAACATGGGTAATGTTTACTATAAATTAGAAGAGATTGCCCCTGCCATATTATATTACAAAAGAGCATTAAAGCTAGATCCAAATTTAGATGATGCCAAATTCAACTTGAAAATGGCTCAACAACGCACGGCAGATAAGATTGAGAAACTACCAGTTACATTCTTTGCTAAATTCTGGAATTGGCTAGCCAATATTCTCACAGTGCATCAATGGGCAATATTTAGTGTGCTGATGGCATTCTTTACGGCTATCTCTTTTATATTTTACTTCTTTGCTAAATCATCATTTATAAAGCGAATTAGTTTCGTGAAGAGTATAACCTTTTTATCGCTAATGATAATTTCCTTAATAATAGCTCACCAACAAGATATTTGGGAAAAATCAAACAAGGAAGCTGTTGTGATGACAGAAAATAGCTATATAAAAATAGCTCCTAATGAAAATAGTGGAGATAAATTCATCCTTCACGAAGGAACAGAAGTGTTAGTTGTAGATCAGGTTGACGATTGGTACCGAATTAAATTAGCCGATGGGAAAGTAGGTTGGATTCATAGTGGCGAAGTATCATTGATATAAGTTGACAGCTATTTTTGTAGAAACAACAAATAAGTTATGTATTTTTACATACTCAATTATAAGCAATGATAGATAAACTAACATACGGGGTAATTTATTTATTCTCTAAAATGCCCTTTTTTATTCTTTACAGAATTTCTGATTTTGTTGCATTTCTTCTAAACCACGTAATTGGCTACAGAAAAGAAGTGATTCTAGAAAATCTTAGAAACTCATTCCCTGAAAAAAGCGAAGAAGAAATAAAAAAAATATGGGTTCAGTTCAATAAGAATTTCTCCGATCAGATGGTAGAAACATTAAAAATGTTTACCATTTCTAAAAAAGAATTATCTAAAAGACTTGTTTACGACAACCCTGAAGTATTAACAAGATACGCCAAAGAAGGACGAAGCATAATGGTTTGTTCTGCACACTACGGTAATTGGGAGTATGCAATAGGCTTTCCTTTTACAATACCTGGTTTCGATGCCTACAACGTGGTATATGCCCCTATAGAAAACAAGTACATCAATAATAGAATTATAGAAACTCGTGAACGATTCGGTATTGAATTAATGTCGATGAAGGAAACCATGCAGAAAATAAGAAAACAACCTAATCACGGTATTGTATATGGTTTCTTATTCGATCAAAGCCCTCATAAATCAAGGGTTAAATACGATTTGCTTTTCCTAAATCAGATTACACCTGTACATTTAGGAACAGAAAATGTATCAAAAATGAAAAATGCTGTAGTTATTTATCTAAACATCCACCGAGTAAAAAGAGGATACTACAAAGCTACTCCAACATTAATTACAGAAAATCCAAACGAAACACCTCAATACGAAATAACAAAGCAAATTTTCAAGAAATTAGAAGGAATAATTAAAGACGATCCATCACAATGGCTTTGGTCTCACAGACGTTGGAAATATCAGCCAGGAAGAGATTACAACCTTGACAAGGATAGTGATAGTTAGAATTTCATACTAAAACACCTGTAAATCACGACTAAAATTAAAAAATAGTTTATATCAAACTATTGTCTTACATTTGCCAAGCAAAAAATAATTGCTATTACTGTATCTAAGCAGTAATGAATTAATGTTGTTAATAGACTATTTATATCGACAATAGTCACTTCTCCTTTAACTTCTTAATCAACAAACACAAACGGATACAATTGTACCCGTATATTTTGCTGTGCAAAAATGTGCAGTAATTCAAGAATTATAATCAGAATAAATGACTTTTAAAAGTTTAGGAATAATAGAACCTATCCTTAAGGCTCTAGAGGCTAAAGGATACACAAATCCAACACCAGTACAAGAACAAGCAATACCAATATTATTAAATGGCAAAGACTTGTTAGGATGTGCACAAACAGGAACAGGAAAAACAGCAGCTTTTGCAATTCCAATAATCCAACAGTTGTACCTCAACAAAGATCAAGACTCAAAAAGTAAAAGAAAAATAAAAGCGCTAATTGTAACTCCTACACGCGAGTTGGCAATACAAATTGGCGAGAATTTTACAACCTACGCTAAACACACAGGAATACAAAATACTGTGATTTTTGGAGGTGTAAAACAGCACTCACAAGTAAAAAGACTTCGTGCAGGAGTTGATGTACTTGTAGCTACTCCAGGAAGATTGCTAGATTTAATAAATCAAGGATTCATATCGTTGAAAGATGTAGAATACTCTGTACTCGACGAAGCAGATCACATGCTAGACATGGGATTCATCCACGATATAAAGAAGATTATTGCAAAACTTCCAACACAAAGACAATCATTATTTTTCTCGGCTACTATGCCTCCTGAAATAGTTAAGCTTTCGGGGAAGATATTAGGTAACCCAGAGAAGGTAACAATTGCTCCAGAAAAAACCACTGCCGAAAAGGTAGAACAAATGGTATATTTAGTTCCTAAAAAATCTAAAATCAAGCTTCTAATTCACTTACTTAAGGAAAACGAAGTAGATACAGCTATAGTTTTTTCGAGAACAAAACACGGAGCCAACAAAATAGTAAAACTACTTCTTAAACAAGGAATTAGCTCTGCTGCCATACACGGTAACAAATCGCAAGGTGCAAGACAATTAGCATTGAGTAATTTCAAAAAAGGAGACTTAAAAGTACTAGTTGCAACCGATATTGCTGCACGTGGAATAGATGTTTCGGAATTGGAATACGTTTTCAATTACGACTTACCAAACATTCCTGAAACCTATGTACACCGTATTGGTCGTACAGGACGTGCAAATGCTAGCGGAGTAGCAATTTCTTTTTGCGATAGCGAAGAAAGACCATATTTGAGAGACATAGAGAAACTAATAGGTGAAAGGATTCCAAAAATCATTGAACATCCTTTTGTAGAAGCAGAGAACGAGATTAAAACTTCTATAAAGCCAAACAAAAAGCCTCAAAAATTGTTTGTTAAAGCCCGAAAGGACAACAAACCGGCTAAAAAGAAAGAAAATCCATATTCTAGAAAAAGAAGAATTGCTAGAGAAAAAAGCAGAAAGTTGGCTTAATCTATTCTTCGTAAAACTATTGTATTTTATTATATTGTCAGAGAAACAGAAATTCTTTTCTCTGACTTTTTTATGCACTAAATTAATTAGAGAATAGAGCAAACATATTGATGT
>CAZIYK010000050.1:0-4151 GCA_964543445.1 uncultured Flavobacteriales bacterium | reverse complement strand
AATATTTAAGATTTCACTATGTTTGTAACAGAAAAACAGTAATGCATGTTAGATAAATTAAAGAAAATACTTCCATCGTTAGAAGAAGGCTTATTGCAAGAGATGGATCAAAATGGATTTCTTAGAAAATTAGGAAAAGAAGAAATTTTATTCTCTGCAGGATATAAAGTTAGTGATTTCCCATTGGTGCTATCAGGATCATTGAGAATTTTAAGAGAAGATGGCGAAGGAAACGAACATTATTTATATCATATTTTTTCTGGAGAAACTTGTGCTATGAGTCTAACTTGTTGCATGAGCAACAGACCTAGCAAAGTAAAAATAATTGCCGAAGAAGATTCTGAAATTGCAATTATCCCAACTTTCTTAATGGATCAATGGATGACTAAATATCCTAGTTGGAAATCGTACGTAACTCAAACTTACAACTTCCGATTCGACGATTTACTTGAAACTATTGACAGTATAGCTTTTTCTAACTTAGACCAACGATTGCTAAAATACCTCTACGATAAATCTAGAGCTATTGCATCAAGCACTCTTCCTATAACACATCAAGATATAGCTTACGAGTTAAATACTACTAGAGTTGTAATTTCTAGATTACTAAAACAACTAGAAAACAAAGAACTCTTGAAATTAGGAAGAAACAAGATTACTCTAGCAAAAGGTTCTTTAACCAAAAGAATTAACTAAACGACAATCAAAACCAAATGAAGCAATATTTACATCTACTTGAAACTATACTAGAAAAAGGAGTATATAAAGACGATAGAACAGGCACAGGAACAACAAGTGTTTTTGGACATCAGATGCGTTTTGACCTTTCAGAAGGATTTCCTTTGGTTACAACAAAAAAACTTCACCTTAAATCTATCATTCACGAACTTCTTTGGTTTTTAGATGGTGATACAAATATTAAATACCTTACTGATAATGGTGTTAGAATTTGGAATGAATGGGCTGATGAAAATGGTGATTTAGGTCCTGTTTACGGTGCTCAATGGCGTAGTTGGAAAGGTGCAAACGGGAAAACAATAGATCAAATAAGCGACGCTATAGACCAAATAAAAAACAATCCTGATTCTAGACGAATTATTGTATCAGCGTGGAATGTTGGAGAATTAGACCAAATGGCATTGATGCCTTGCCATGCCTTTTTCCAATTTTATGTTGCTAATGGCAAACTTTCATGTCAATTATACCAACGTAGTGCCGATACTTTTTTGGGAGTACCATTCAACATTGCTTCTTATGCACTATTGACTATGATGATAGCACAAGTAACAGGCCTAGAAGCTGGTGATTTTGTGCATACTTTGGGTGATGCTCACATCTATTCCAATCACATGGAACAGGTAAAATTACAGTTAAGTAGAGAGCCTAGAAAACTTCCTACAATGAAGATAAATCCTGATGTGAAAAATATTTTCGACTTTAAATTTGAAGATTTTCAATTAGAAGGATACGATCCACATCCTCATATAAAAGGAGCAGTTGCTGTATAATTATCAATATTTGAGACAGAAAAACTTAGTCTACCTTAATTCGTTAAGGTAGATTTTTTCATTTAAGAAGTTATCACATCTACCACATCATTCAAGAAATCCTGGTTTTTCTCGATTGCTGTACCAATAACAACAAGGTCGGCACCCGAATTGAATGCTGTTTCTAATTTCTCTTTCGTATTAATTCCTCCTCCAATAATTAATGGAATATCGATGTATTTTTTTACCGCAGATATCATCTCACTCGGAACTTCTAATTTTGCTCCACTTCCACCATCTAGATAAAGCAATTTGTGGCCTAACATTTCGCTAGCAAGTGCAGTTGCAACCGCAATATCTACTTTGTTGCGAGGCAAAGGAGTAGTATTGCTAATGTACGAAGCTGTTGTTTGAATTCCGCTATCAACTAACGCATAACCCGTAGATATAACTTCCAATTTTGACTTTTTAAGCAAAGGAGCAGCCACAACTTGACTACCAATAAGAAACTCAGGATTACGACCAGATATAAGTGAAAGAAAAAGAATACCATCAGCTTTATGCGAAATCTGATGAACACTTCCAGGGAAAATAACAACAGGAATATCAATATTACTTTTAATAATACCAACATACTCATCCATCTGATCAGAACTCAACAAACTTCCTCCTACAAGAATGTAGTTAATAGGCGAAGATTTAATCTTAGAAACAAGACTTAACAACTCTTCGTTATTTAGTTTATCAGGATCAATGAGAATGGCAATTTGTTTTTTGCCTTCTTCCTTTGATTTTATTATTTGCTTAAGGATATTCAATTTCAATTATATTTAGTGTGGCAAAATTAACCTTTCATTAGATATACTAAAGTGTGATTGCCAAAAATATCTAATTTTCCTTTTACCTGTATCATTTTATCATCAAAAATCAATTCCGAAACAACATCTTTAGTTTCAAAATCAATTTCAGTAACATTCATATTCTGTCTAAAATCTATTCCTTGCCTTTCGCAAAGCTTAAACATTGCTTCTTTGCTATTCCAAATAATAGAAAGAATTTCCAATGATTTTACATCAAATTTAGACCTTTCATTATCATTAATAAATTTATTGGCTATCCTAAATAGCTGTTGTCGTTTCCTTTCTATATCCACCCCTACCCGCTTATCACTAATAATTACTGCTACAAATTCAGATGTATGAGAAATTGAAATATATCCATCTTTAATTATCGGAGCACCATCATCGCGATATGTAACATCAGAATCACTAAATCCTAGTTCTGCAAAAAGAATTCGAGTAGCCAAAAATTCTAACTTTCTTTTATCTGACGAAAACACCTCCAACCTCTCCATTGATTTAGAATTCAATGTAACAGACGATAGCAAAGAATCAAAATCTTCCTCTATCTTCCATATAGCAAGAGTAGTAGAGCTATCTATTTTTTTTATAGAGTAAAGTGGCATTATTAACTAATTATCAATATCAAAAAACACTATATTTGACCAACACAACTAAAAAATCAAGAAATGAACAGTAAAATAAAATCATATTTGCCATACAAAGTTAAAGATATTTCGTTAGCATCATGGGGTCGTGAGGAAATTAAACTTGCCGAAGCAGAAATGCCTGGCTTAATGTCTTTGAGAGAAGAGTACAAAGACGAGCAACCACTAAAAGGAGCAAGAATAGCAGGGTGTTTGCACATGACCATACAAACTGCAGTATTAATAGAAACATTGGTTGCTTTAGGAGCTGATGTTACATGGAGCTCATGTAATATTTTCTCTACTCAAGACCATGCAGCAGCAGCCATTGCCGAAACAGGAGTACAGGTTTACGCTTGGAAAGGAATGAGCGAAGAAGAATTTGATTGGGCAATAGAACAAACATTATTTTTTGGAGAAGAAAAACTTCCTCTAAATTTAATTCTAGATGATGGTGGAGATCTTACTAATATGGTTCTAGATAGATATCCTGAATTAGTTAAAGGTATTAACGGACTATCGGAAGAAACTACAACGGGAGTACACCGTCTTTACGAAAGAGAGAAGAACGGCACTTTACCTATTCCGGCAATTAATGTTAATGATTCTGTAACCAAATCTAAATTCGACAACAAATACGGAACAAGAGAATCAGCAGTAGATGGAATACGCAGAGCTACTGATTTAATGATAGCAGGAAAAGTTGTTGTTGTAGCAGGTTATGGAGATGTTGGTAAAGGAACAGCAGCTTCATTTGCAGGTGCTGGTGCAAGAGTTATTGTTACCGAAATTGATCCTATTTGTGCTCTACAAGCTGCAATGGAAGGTTTCGAAGTCAGAAAAATGGACAATGCTATTGTAGATGCCGATATAGTTGTAACCGCTACAGGAAACAAAGACATTATTACTGCTAAGGATTTCTTAGCTATGAAAGACAAATGTATTGTAGCAAATATCGGTCATTTCGACAATGAAATAGATATGGCGTGGCTGAACAACAATTATGGAGAATCTAAAGTAACCATAAAACCTCAAGTAGATAAATACACTGTTGAAGGAAAAGAAGTAATCGTTCTTGCCGAAGGAAGATTAGTAAACCTTGGATGTGCAACTGGGCACCCATCTTTTGTAATGTCAAATTCGTTTACAAATCAAACTTTAGCACAGATTGAACTTTG
>CAZIYK010000049.1:1177-9625 GCA_964543445.1 uncultured Flavobacteriales bacterium | reverse complement strand
GTGTAATTAGAAAGAATACTCATTACAATTTGAATATCTTTTTCTGATTGCGTGAACCTCGAATCAATGGCAATTTCTCGTTCCAAAGTTTGAGCAAAAATCTCTAAACAAGAATTTATGAAATTGGCACCCATTGAATCTCTAGTATCAAAATCGGCTTCTAATTGATAATACCCCTCTTCTATAGAAGATTTATTCTTAATTCGTAAATCTAAGATACCACCACCACGAACACGCATATTTTTGGTTACATCTTCGGTGTCTTCAAAAAACTTAGATTTATTTTCTTCAAAGAAATCAAGTAACTTCTTTTCATCTCCGTTATATATAAAGTGAACATGTCCGATTTTTTTCATGGAAATAACTTCGGCCTTAAAACCTCCTCTTTCCAACCAAAACGAAGCTGATTTTGCTGATGCTGCTACTACCGAACTTTCCTCTATTGCCATAGGAATAGCATACATCTTTCCATTAATCAAGAAATTTGGAGCTATACCAAAAGGCATGTAAAAATTAGAAATTGTATTCTCAGAAAACTCATCGTGAAGTTTTTGAAGACTCCCATCTTCATTCCAATATTGTTCTAAAACTTTAATTGCCTCCGCTGGATTGCTAAAATGTTTATTTGCAACCCATTCAATCTTACCTAATTTCGATAGTTTTGAAAAACCTTTTATTTTTTCTGACATTGTCTTCTACTTATTATTTACCTCCAAAGAATACATTTTAATACGCTTTGAAAACGGACTGCAAAAGTACATCTTTTTAGATTAATACTAATTTTTAGTTTTATATATTTGATTTTCACCTCGATAGTGAAAACATTTGCCAAGATGAATTAAATTTTGTTCTTTTGTTATAATCATCATTTAAACTAATCCAACTATGACAGAATTTTGGCTAAGCATAGCAGATATTACTCAAAAATCTTTTGTGATTCTTACCTCACTTCAGAATATTCCTAATATTGCATTTATATTAATTGGAGCATCGTTCTTTGTTTATTGGATGATTCAACTTTCTAAATTCAAAAAAAATGACCCTATAGAATAGAGTCAACAAAATATAAACACAGAAAAATGGGATACCTTAATTTAGATATCCCATTTTTTATTTCTTGAATTTATATGATTCTACAAATCAAAACCTATATCTGTTCGGTAATTATGATTTTCGAAACTTATTTTCTCAATATTTTCGTATGATTTTTTTAAAGCTTCTTTAAAATCGTCTCCGTAAGAAGTAACAGCCAAAACTCTTCCTCCTGCCGTAACAACCTTACCCGAATCAACTTTTGTTCCTGCGTGGAATACTATTGAATCCTCTACTTTGTCTAGTCCTGATATTTCCTTTCCTTTAGCATAAGCCTCAGGATATCCACCAGAAACCATCATCACAGTACAAGCCGATCTATCGTCTATTTCTATTTCCTTAGTTTCAAGATTCTCATTAGCTACTCCTTCGAACAAATCAAAAAGATCTGACTTAATTCTAGGCATAACAACTTCTGTTTCAGGATCGCCCATACGTACGTTGTACTCAATTACAAGAGGCTCGTTGTTTACTTTTATTAATCCAATAAAAACAAATCCTTTGTAAACCAATCCATCTTTTGCAAAACCATCAATTGTTGGCTTTACAATTCTATCTTCTATTTTCTTTAGTAAAACCTCATCAGCAAAAGGTACTGGAGACACTGCTCCCATTCCACCTGTATTCAAACCTTTATCTCCTTCGCCAATACGTTTATAATCCTTTGCATTAGGAAGAATCTTGTAATTTTTACCATCAGTAAGTACAAATACCGAAAGCTCAATTCCATCTAAAAACTCTTCTATAACAACTTTTTGAGATGCATCACCAAACTTAGCTTCTGCAAGCATAGATTTTAGTTCTGATTTTGCCTCATTGATATCTTCTAAAATCAAAACTCCTTTTCCTGCAGCAAGTCCATCGGCTTTTAATACGAATGGAGGAGTTAATGTTTCTAGAAACTCATATCCTTCATTCAACGTATCAACAGTAAAACTTTTGTAAGCAGCAGTTGGAATATTATGACGCATCATAAATTCTTTTGCAAACTCCTTACTACCTTCTAGCTCTGCTGCTGCTTTCGATGGTCCGATAACCGCAACATGCTTTAGACTTTCATTGTTTCCAAAATAATCGTAAATACCATTTACCAAAGGATCCTCAGGACCTACAACTACCATTTCTATATTGTTATCTACTACAAGTTTAGAAATAGAATCGAAATCGTTAACAGAGATGTCAACGTTCTCTCCAACATCTTTTGTGCCTGCATTTCCAGGTGCTATAAATAATTTTGAAACTTTTGGACTTTGAGATAATTTCCAGCTAATTGCATGCTCTCTACCTCCTGATCCTAATACAAGAATGTTCATCAGAATATATTTTTGTCTGTATAAATTAGATATCGAAAAAAGAAGAATCAACCTCTTATTTCAATGGAGAGCAAATATAATTTGTTATTAGTAATGTTTAAAGAATAAAGTGTAATAATTAACACTGTGAAAAGAGATTATTTACCCTTTGCCATAAATACAGAAGCAACCGTATAAATCATTATCTTAATATCTGCAAGAAAAGAAATACGCTTTAAGTAGAATTGTTCGTATTTTAATCGTTGAAGCATTTGATCAACTGAGTGAGCATAACCATATCTAATCTGACCAAGAGATGTAATACCAGGTCTAACTTGTAGCAATGAAGTGAAATCGCCACCTTTTGCAATAATTTTATCAATAAAATACTGACGCTCTGGACGAGGACCAACTATAGCCATATCTCCTCTTACAACATTAAGTAACTGTGGCAATTCATCTAAATAATGTCTTCGCATAAAACGCCCCCATTTTGTTACTCTAGGATCATCACCTGTATTACTTACCAATTGAGGAATATTATTTTCTGAATCGGCAATCATCGACCTGAATTTGATGATGTAAAACTCTTTGCCTTGATAGCCTATTCTTTTCTGAAAATAAAATACAGGACCTTTTGAAGAATATTTAGTAATGAAATATAAAATTACCAACAATGGAGAAAGTATTACTAAAGCAACTAAAGCCACTGAAAAATCGAATAAACGCTTGAAGAAATATGAATATGGAGTTATCTCTAGATTTAGACTTTCATTATGTCTATTCTGCTTATAAACAACCTTCAACCTACGGTAGTTTGACTCTTCTTCTGTATGTTTCTTTACTTCTTGCAATTATATTTCATTTAATTTGGCTAAAATAAGAAAATCATACAACTACAGAAGTATCATTGGTATAAAATTCAGCTAACAACTACGAATCCTCAATTACCGTATTTCCATAACCTAAAGCCTTTTTATTGAGACTTTTACGAGATTCATCATTTATCCACCCCCACTTATTAAAATACTTAATCATCTCTAACGCATGAGTAACTAGAAGTTTTAAGCTTTTATATGATTCCTGATAATGATGATGAACAAATTGTTTTTTTACGTAAATAACATTGTCATATTTATCAAACATCCTCCTTGAAATATCAATATCCTCAGGGTAAAGAAAAAATCGTTCGTCGAAAAATCCAATTTCTTTTAATGATGCATTCCTAAACATCATAAAACTTCCCAACACTACAGGTGTTAGATAATTGGAATCTCCCATATATTTTAATTCATAATCTTCGTTTCTTTTAATATTTAATCTAGAAATGGAAAAAAATCTACGGAGAATCAAATGAAGAGGATCAGGAATTAATCGGCCATTACTCTGAGGAGAGCCATCAGGATAAATAGCTTTTGGAGCCACCAAACCAACATTTTTATTAGACTCCAAAAAGGTAATTAGTTCTTCTATTACATCTCTATCAAAAGAAATGTCAGGATTTAAAATTATATGATAATCTGTTTTATCTACAAAATTGCGTAATGCTATATTATGAGCTCTTCCATAACCTAAATTCTCTCCGCTATTTATATAGGTAATCCTATTATTAAAACTTTCGAGGTACTTGTACTTTGCATCATTAGAATTATCAATAATCCACAATTCGCCATTAACTGACGAATTGAAATAACTATTTATGCTATCTTCTACAACTTTCTTTTCTGTATTAAACAACACTAACGATGCCGAAATTTTGCTCATAAAATGTAAAATTTTCTGTACAATAATAGTATATAAACTCCGAATAGGCTAATAATGTAAATATTAAAATGAAGTCTATCACAGTTTTCGATAAAGCATTATATTTGACAAAAATTTATTTAAAGAAATTATCATGGGTGATAAGCTACGTTTTGCAGTAATTGGGATAGGTAGATTTGGTACTGCCATTGCCACAAAATTAGCAATGAAGGGTGCTGAAGTTATTGCTATAGATTCAAACCAAGACAGAATTAATGGTATCAAAGACAAAGTTACATATTCTGTTGCTCTAGACTCTACAGACATCAATGCTTTGCAAGCACAAAACATAACAGAAATGGACGCTGTTGTCATTTCTATTGGAGAAGATTTCCAAAGTTTACTGCTAACCACTTTTGCACTACAAGAACTTGGTGTAAAAAGAATAATGGTTAGAGCTCAAGGCGAAGCTCAGGAGAAAATCCTGTCTAGAATGGGCATTAAGGAAATTCTTTCTACCGAAGATGAAGTAAGTAACAACGTAGCCGAGCAATTAATGAATCCTAGTGTATTGCTATACGTTCCACTTGCCGATTCGTATGAAATAATGGAAATAAAAGCTCCTAAAGGAGTAGTAAAAAGATCATTGATCGATATAGGACTACGAACAAAATACCAAATCAACTTAATTACCTTATTGAGAAAAAGAGGTGACGATCACCATGTTATTGGCGTACCAGAAGGCGATACTGTAATAGAGCCAGAAGATTTAATTGTAATATTTGGTACATCTAAAAACATTAGCCGATTTATAGAGATTAATCAATAAAGGCACAAATCATGACTATTGTATTTATAACAGGAGCAAGTAGAGGTTTAGGAAAAGCTTTAACAGAGTTATTATTAGAAGATGACGATGTAAGAGTAGTTGGTATATCTAGAACTCAGAATATAGAACATCCTAATTACCGTCATAAAATACTTGATTTGTCTGATATAGAAACTGTAGAACGCTATAGGTTTCCTGTTGAAGAATACGATAAATATATACTTATAAATAATGCAGGTACTATTGAACCAATTGCACATATAGGTCACGAATTTGCTACCGACATAAAAAGAAATTACAACATAAACCTACTTTCTCCTTCTATTTTAATAAATATGTTTATGCGTCAGTTTTCCAATACAGGAAAGCCTATACATATAATTAATGTAAGTTCGGGTGCAGGTAAATATCCAATAGACGGATGGAGTTCTTATTGTGCTTCTAAGTCGGGATTAGATATGTTTAGTTTAACTCTAAAAGAGGAAATAACTATTGATGGCAAAGTAAACGTGTTCATCCACTCTATAGCACCAGGTGTTGTTGATACAAACATGCAAGAAATAATCAGAGATAGCAATTCTGATAATTTCAGTAATATCGATAAATTTAAAAACTATTACGAAAACGACATTTTAACTTCTCCCGAAGAAGTTGCTTTAAAATTCAAAGAGGTAATAGATAATCCTGAAAAGTTTCCTGATGTAATTATTGATGTGAGAGATTTCTAAATTTCTTACACTCATAAATATTTTTAGGTAGTGATTATTTTAATGCTATCTATTCCAAATAAATTCACACAGATTAACATCCCCACAATAAATGCAGATACGTATTTATTGTGGGGATGCTTCTATTCCTAGAATTATTTTCTACAAATACATTACCACATGACATAAATTATGTTTTATGTGGCAATTAATTCACATTTTTATATAAAGCAAACAACAAACTTTATTTAAAATAGAATAGCATAATGTTAGAATCTAATTCAACAGAAACAATAACAAAATACAAGCCTGGTATTTTTCAATATTGCGATAGATGGTGCGAAAAATGCAATCATACCAATGAGTGTTTATATTACGATGTAAACAAAAAATTCTTTCTATCAGGAGATAAAAAATTCAACTTTTGGGATAGAATAGAAGACATTGTAAATCTAACGATTGACGACCTCGAACAAGTTTCAGAATCTATGGGAGTTGACCTAAAATGTTTTTCTGAAAGACTTCCAAAAAACAAGAGTGATGAAACTCTATCTAATGGATATATATTGTACGAAAAAACAGAATCATATAGTAAAAATGTAAATGATTGGTTCGATAGCTTTGCGAAAGAACCTCTAAATGTATCTACCGATAATTTAGACAATAAGATTTCGGCAAAGGAACTTGCCAAAAACATGCGACAACTTACCAAAGCAATAGAATATATAAGATGGTATCAGGATTTAATTTCTAACAAATTAAAGAATGCTTTAAACAGTAAACACAAATTCCAAGATGGATTCCATAAGGGATTTGCTAAAGTTGCATTAATAGCTATTGATAGATCAATTGATTCGTGGAAAAGTATTTCTGAAAATCTACATGGAATGTCAGATAAAGTATCAAGTCAGATTTTATTATTAGAAAAAATTAGAGACGAAGTAGAAAAAGAATTCCCACATGCAAGAACATATAATAGAGTTGGTTTAGACGCCTAAATATTCTCTTAATTTAATTCTAACAACAAGGTTGTAGTAAGGTTATGAAAAGTCACCTTACTGCAACCTTCTTTTTATTCTACATATTCTAAATACAAAATCAATTAACTTCCGAATTCTTTAAAAGATTTATTATTTTGCAATACTTATTTTAAGACACGAAACATGATCCAAATATTTAAAAGAATACTAGTTGCTATTTTCACAATAATTATTGCTGTACAATGTGCAAACCCTGGTAGTCCATCGGGAGGCCCTAAAGATGAGCTTCCTCCGGTGATGCTATCTGCCAGTCCCGAAAATTCTAGTACTAATTTTAAAACAGATAGGATTACTATACAGTTTGATGAGCTTGTAAAGTTTAAAGACCTGAAAAAGCAGTTAGTGATATCGCCACCTATGAAGTACGCTCCTATAATTAAACCTTCGGCGTCGGCTATGGATAAAGTTAAAATTATGATTTTAGATACTCTTGCCGAAAATACAACATACACTATCAATTTCGGAAATGCTTTGCAAGACAATAACGAGGGGAATATTTACAAGAATTTCAGATATGTATTTTCTACTGGAGATTATATAGATTCATTAACTCTGAGTGGTAAAGTTTCTAATGCATTTGAAGATTCTTATGAAAAAAACACCATGGTAATGCTATACAAAGTAGACTCATCGTACAACGATTCTACTATATTTAACAGCATGCCTACCTACGTTACTAGCACTATAGAAAGCGACACATTCAATATAGAAAATGCTAAAGCAGGAACATACTTAATGATTGCTTTAGAAGAAAAAACCAAAAATCTTAAATTTGATCCTAATCAAGATAAAATTGCATTCTACCCTGAGTATATTACATTACCTGATACTAATAAATACCTACTAAAACTATACAAACAAGAACCTGATTTCAGTGTAAAAAGACCTATTCACGAAAGAAAAGGAAAAATTGCTTTTGATTTTGAAGGCAAGCCTGAAGATATAAGCATAACAAGACTGCTTCCTATTAAGAGTGACACGGTTATGGATTTACTTTATTTCTCGAAATATAAAGACTCTGCAAGCTATTGGTACTCTGCAAGAGAAGCAGACTCTATTGTATTTTTGATACAATCATCTAAACACAAGATTAACGATACGGTAACTGTAACTCTAAAAAAACAAAAAGAAGTTAAGCCTAAATTTGAACCTACAAATAGAAACAAGTTAACACCTGACAATAGATTAGTAATAACTTCAAACTCTCCAATTATAGCTTTCAATAAAGATTCTATTTCTGTAATGAATTTGGAAGATTCTACTATGGTTGATTTAGATTTGAAGATAAAAAAACACAATCGATTGATTCTCGATTTCAAGCCAGATTACAAGCACAAATATGCAGTTCAATTATTGCCAGGTTCCATTACTAATTTCTTTGGTCAAATAAATGATACCATTATTTTCACTTCTGTGGTAAAGCCACAAACAGAATATGGTGAAATTCTATTCAGAATAAAAAACATTGCTTCTTATCCAATTATAGTTGATCTTATAAATGAGAAAGGAGACAAAATCTACAAAAGAATTATTGCTGATAAAGAGCAAGAATTTGTATTTTCTAACCTCAACCCAGGTAAATATAGAATTCGTTTGATATACGATGATAACGGGAATGAAAAATGGGATCCAGGTAATTTTTTGAAGAAAAAAATGCCAGAAGAAGTTAAATATTTCCCTGATGTAATCGATCTTAAAGCCAATTGGAATGTAGAACAAGATTGGGTACTACTTGAAAAATAAAT
>CAZIYK010000049.1:0-1077 GCA_964543445.1 uncultured Flavobacteriales bacterium | reverse complement strand
TATGATTTACAAGCAGTATCAAACTAAGAAATAAAATGGACGAATTCGATCAAATAAAATCATACATAAATTATGTCTCACCTATGACTGATGAGGACTTAAAACCTTTTTATGAAGAACGGAAAGTGAAACATATAAAGAAAGGAGAAGTTCTAGTTTCAGAAGGAGACACAAATCCAAAATTATATTTTATACACGAAGGAGTATTCAGGTATTACATATTACTAGCTGATGGCAGGGAAATAACAAAAGATTTCGCAATAGATACACAGAATCCAATATGCACTGCTTTCACAAGTTTCTTACACGATCAACCTTCGGTGTTATGCATCGATGCTTTAACGGATTCAAAAGTATCTGTTTGGAGCAAATCTTATTTTTTGAATCTGATGAAAGAAAACGTTAGTTGGCTAGCCTTCACTCAACGTTTCCTTATAGGTATGATTATCAGAAAAGAAAAAAAAGAAATTTCTTTTATCAAAGATGACGCATTACAACGTTTTGAACATTTCAAAATAGAACATGGTTGCTTATTAGATAGAATTCCTAACTATTATATAGCATCCTATTTAACAATAGCTCCAGAGTCATTATCTCGAATAAAAAAGCAATCTTAACATAGGTCAATAACTACATTATTTTATTAACATATCTTTGTATCAGCTTTTTAGCTAAAGAATTATTGCAAATCTAAAAATTAATAAAATGAAGAATTTATTGAGAATTTCAGTTATAGCCATTATGCTTTTTTCTACATCATGTGACAAAGAAGATAATGATCCAGTAGAAGCAGTTACTTATACACTTAAAGTAATTAATAAAAGTTCATTAGATGCTGATGTATATATGAAATCTGATTTACCAAACGCTACATTTAAAAATGAAGGTATGGTTAAAAAAGGTAAGAGTATGAAAATACACAAGTTAGTTATGGACAACAAATACATAATAAGAGTTGTTGAAGTTGGTAAATCTGTAGATGATTATTTTAACGAACAGACTGTACAAAACAAAAATCCAGACAAGTTCGATGTTACTATCACAATAGTTAACCAAGATTAAAACCCACAATTAAAC